>CANDRW010000054.1 GCA_947388675.1 uncultured Clostridium sp.
AGAATGAATATGAGCCATACCTTTTTCAATGTTTTTTCTATCTCTTCTTCTAGTTACTGGTTTTTTCGTTACACTTTTTGTTGCCATTTTGATTTATTCCCTCCTTATTTTATCAGGCTTATATTTTATTTCTTGCTTTTGCTAACCAATTTTCTTGGTCCTTTTCTTGTACGAGCATTTGTCTTTGTTCTTTGTCCTCTTACAGGAAGACCTCTTCTATGTCTCATACCTCTATAGCATCCAATTTCAGTTAATCTTTTAATGTTTAAAGCAACTTCTCTACGTAAATCACCTTCAACTGTATAACCTTCCATTGCATTTCTAATATCTTGTACTTGATCATCTGTTAAGTCTTTTACTCTAATGTTAGGGTCTACTTTTGCTTTTTCAAGAATTTTTTGTGAACTTGTTAGTCCTATTCCATAAATATAGGTTAGTCCTATTTCTACTCTTTTTTCTCTAGGTAAATCAACTCCTGCTAAACGAGCCATTTTTATTTACACCTCCAAATTTACTTTTATTAATGTTTACAATCTCGCTACGCTCGATTGCATAAATCATCCGTAATTCACTTTGTTCATACGTCTGACTTAATTTCTTTGTTTTGTGTCCTATTATTGGTGAAATGCATTGGCAAAAACCAATCAATAATATTTTTGGACATATATATAAACACAAATCTATATTACAGCCGCGTCTTTAAGATTTGTGCTATATTCTTAAGGTTAACTATCCTTGTCTTTGTTTGTGTTTTGGGTTTTCGCAAATAACGCGAATGGTACCTTTTCTTTTAATTACCTTGCATTTTTCACACATAGGTTTTACTGATGGTCTTACTTTCATTTCTTTCACCTCTTATTTTAGAATATATATTATTACGCTATTGCTAGCGCTATTTTTAGTATTATGAGTATAATCCATATTAATATTACACTGCCTATGCTAACAGTAGAAATAATTATTTTCTTTTTCTTTGAAGCATTACTTCTTATGTCATAATTTATCATGGGTCTATTAGGTGGTCTAATCATACTTGGATCCATAATTTCTCTCCTTTACTTTGCTCTCCATGTAATGCGCCCTTTTGTTAAATCATATGGTGATAATTCAACTTTTACTTTATCGCCTGGAAGAATTTTAATATAATTCATTCTTAATTTTCCAGAAATATGAGCTAAGATTTGATGTCCATTTTCTAATTCAACTTTAAAGTTAGTATTAGGTAGTGCTTCTACTACTGTTCCTTCAACTTCTATAACATCCTCTTTTGACATATTTTCCTCCATTATTTGTGGTCAATTTTGTTCTTCATTAACCAGTTTAATTGTACCTAGGCACAATATCTTGTATAGTATATCGCATTTTTACGATAATGTCAATATTTCTGGCTCTTTTTCTGTAATTAAAATTGTATTTTCATAATGTGCTGCTAAAGACTCATCTTCTGTCACAATTGTCCATCCATCATCTAATACACAAATGTCTGGTTTTCCCATCATTACCATTGGCTCTATTGCTAAAGTCATACCTGGTTCTAATCTTATTCCTCTTCCTGCTTTTCCATAGTTTGGAATTCCTGGATCTTCATGCATTTCTTCTCCTATTCCATGTCCTTGGAACTCTCTTACTACATTAAACCCATTTTTTTCAACAAATTCACCTATTGCATGAGAAATATCACCAATACGATTTCCTTTCACTGCATATCGAATTCCCTCAAAAAAAGCTTGTTTTGTAATATCCACTAATTTTTTCTTTTGAGGTGTACTATTACCAACAATAAAAGTTCTTGCAGCATCTCCATGAAATCCATTTTTAAACACTACTAAATCAATACTAACCACATCTCCATCATGTATCACTCTTCTATTAGATGGTATTCCATGAATAATTTCATCATTGATAGAAACACATAAAGTTCCAGGGAAATTAGGTACATCTTTTTCTCCGACTTGGATATCCTTTTTGTGCTGGAATTCCCCCTTGCTCCCTAATAATTTTTTCAGCAAAGTGGTCTAAATCCATGGTTGTGATTCCTGGTTTAATATATTTTTCAATTTCTTGATACACGAAGCCTGTCAACTTACAGGCTTCTTTCATTTTCTCAATTTCTTTTTGTGATTTAATCGTTACCAATTTTCTTACTTCCTTTTTGTCATTTCTAAAATAATTCTTACTACTTGCTCTGATGCATTTCCAGCAGTTGGATCTTCAGGTGTAATAGATGTTAAAACACCTTTTTCTTTGTAATATTCAATTAAATCTTTAGAATTCTCTCGATATACTTCTAAACGATTTTTAATTGTTTCTTCACTATCATCTATTCTAGTAGATAATGGAGCTCCACATACATCACATACGCCTTCTATTTTAGGTGGTTTAAATTTTGTATTGTAAATCGCTCCACATTCCTTATTAGAACAAGTTGCTCTATTTAAAATTCTTTCAATAATAATTTGGTCTGAAATAATTAATTCTGGTACAAGGGTAATTTCTTTTCCTTGTTCTCTCAAGATATCCTCTAATGCTTTTGCTTGTTCTATGGTTCTTGGAAATCCATCTAGTATTATGCCATTTTTAGCATCTTCCCAACTCAATCTATCTTTTACAATATGAATTGTTACTTCATCTGGTACTAATTGTCCTTTTGAAATATAGCTATTGGCTAATTTTCCAAGTTCTGTCTCCTTTTTTATTTGTTCACGAAATATATCTCCAGTAGATATATGTGGAAGATTAGTCTCTCTTGCTAATATTTTAGCAGCAGAACCTTTTCCACTCCCTGGTGCACCTAACATGACAATATACATAGATTATCTCCCTTCACGCATTTTGGACGGAACTTAAATTAGTCCGTCCTTCACTGCTTTTAATATATATAATTTCAAAAGAAATGCTTAGATTGCAAGGTGTGCAAGTTCAAAATGAATGAGGTGTGCTTTTTGCACATTGATTTCATTTTGAACATAGCACAACGAAGCAAGATGAGTATTTATTTTGAAATCAATCCAAAAATCCCTTGTAGTGTCTCATAACTAATAAAGACTCTAATTGTTGTACCATTTCTAATGCAACACCTACTACAATCAAGATAGAAGTTCCACCAAATGTTAAATCTACATTTGGAATAAATCTAGTTAACATTGGTAAAATAGCAATAATTGCTAAGAAAAGTCCACCAAACCATAATAGTTTTGAAATTACAGATCCTAAATAGTCTGCTGTTGGCTTTCCAGCTCTAATACCTGGAATAAATCCACCATTTTTCTTAATATTATTAGCCACCTCTGCTGGATTGAAAGTTGCATAGGTATAAAAGAATGTAAATCCAACAATTAATAGTAAATATACAATAGCGTTTGCAATTGTATAACCAACTGGTACTCCTGCTGATGAAGTAGCAATTGAAAAGTTATAAATGACTGACCAGAAGCCTGATTGACTTGCAATATCTGGTACAAACATTTGAATAATCATAGCTGGGAAAGTCATGAATGATGAAGCAAAGATAATTGGCATAACACCTGCCATTGCTAATTTCAATGGAATGTGTGTATTTTGTGCTCCAACCATTCTTCTTCCTACTACTTTTTTAGCATATTGTACAGGAATTCTTCTTTCAGCTTGTTGTACAAAGATTACTCCCGCAATTAATATAATTGCTCCAATAATAACACCTAGTGCCATTAATAATCCTGTTGTACTGAAAGTTCCTGTTCCCATAATTAAATTCCAAATAGTCGTAACTGCACTTGGTAAGCCTGAAATAATACCTACGAAAATAATCATAGAAATACCATTTCCAACTCCTTTTTCTGTGATTTGTTCTCCAAGCCACATTAAAAGTGCTGTTCCTGCCATTAATGAAATAACTACTAGTGCTCCTGTTGCAAAACCTTCTCCTACGAAGATTCCAGAAGATTTATATGATAGGTATAAACCAATTCCTTCAATTAAAGCAAGTACTACTGTTAAAAGTTTTGTATACTTGTTAATTTTATTTCTTCCTTCTTCTCCTCCCTCTTTCATTAATCTTTCTAGGCTAGGAATAACCATACCTAACAATTGAATAACAATAGAGGCTGTAATGTATGGAGTAATAGACATAGCAAAAATAGAAAATCTTGAGAATGCTCCACCTGAGATTAAGTTAATTAATCCTGCCATTCCATTAGCTCCTGACATTGCTTCACTTAATGCAAATGTATCAACACCAGGAATTGTAATAAAGCAACCAAGTCTAAATAATACGATTAATAATAGAGTATATAAAATTCTCTTTCTTACATCTGGTGTTTTTAATGCGTTAATAATCGTTTTAAACATTAGATCACCTCAGCCTTTCCTCCTAAAGCTTCAATTTTTTCTTTTGCAGCTTTAGTAAATCTTACGGCTTTGACATTTACTTTCTTCTCTAAAGTACCTGTTGCAATAATGACAATACCGTCATTTGCTTTACGAATGATACCATCTTCAATTAAGCTTTCAGCTGTAACATCTTCTTTGCTTGATTTATTAAGCATAGTAAGTGTTACTTCTGTGTAATTGTTAGCAAAAATATTAGTAAATCCTCTTTTTGGTAATCTTCTATATAATGGTGTTTGACCTCCTTCAAAGCCTCTTCTAACTCCTCCACCACTTCTTGCTTTTTGTCCTTTATGTCCTCTTCCAGAAGTTTTTCCAAGACCTGAACCAACGCCACGACCAACTCTAGTTCTTGTTTGTGTTTTTTGTGCTGGTTTTAATTCGTCTAAATTCATTTTGCGATTACACCTCCTATTTTTTATTTAAGTTTTCTATCGGGGACAGAGTTTTCCCCTTTGTCTTTCTACTAAAGATAAGCTCTGTCCCGCGTTGGGTTTCATCTTCCTTTTAGGACGAGATATGTCCCCGTTAAATTTCTCAGTTTAAAGAATATCTGCTACAGCTTTTCCTCTTTTATGAGCAATTTGTTCAGCTGTCTTCATACTCTTTAATCCTTCTAGTGTAGCATATACTACGTTTCTTGGGTTATTTGTTCCAATAACCTTTGTTCTAATATCTTTATATCCTGCAAGCTCTAATACTGGTCTTACGCTACCACCTGCGATAACTCCTGAACCTTCTTGAGCTGGCTTTAATACAACACTAGCACTTCCGAATTTTCCAACATATTCGTGAGGAATTGTTGTTCCTACAATTGGAACTTCAATTAAATTCTTTTTAGCTTCCTCAATTGCTTTTTTAATAGCATCTGGAACTTCGGCTGCTTTACCATTTCCTACACCAACGTGTCCGTTTTCGTCACCAACAACAACGACAGCACTAAATCTAAAGTTTCTACCACCCTTTACAACTTTTGCTACTCTGTTGATTGCAACTACTTTTTCTTTTAATTCTGATGTATTTTCTGATTGCACTTTCTTTTCCCTCCTTTTAATAATGTTTACGACTTCACTTCGCTACGCTACGCATAAGTTATCCGTACAGTTGCTTTGCGCCTTACGGTTTACTTAAATGTCGCTTCGCTCATTGCATCTAATATCTGTAATCAGCATAGCCTTTGGCAGCTATTAGAATGTTAATCCGCCTTCTCTTGCGGCTTCGGCTAACTCTTTTACTACTCCATGATAAATGTATCCGCCTCTATCAAAAACAACTTCTTTAATTTTCTTATCTTGAGCTCTTTTGGCAATTAAAGCTCCTACTTCTTTAGCTGCTTCTTTATTAGCATGTTTTGTTTTTACTTCTTTATCTAGAGTAGATGCTTGAGCTAAAGTATTTCCAGCTACATCATCAACAACTTGCACATAAAGATTGCTATTGCTTCTATATACACATAATCTAGGACGTTCAGCAGTTCCTGAAATTTTATTACGTACTCTGATATGTCTTCTTTCTCTTTCAAGCTTTCTATTGATTTTCTTAATCATTACTTTCTCCTTTCTATTAACGTAACAGCGTTAATTTTTATTTTAATGATTTTGCTTTATTTCTTACCAGCTTTACCTTCTTTACGTCTAATATGTTCTTCAGCATATTTAATACCTTTACCTCTATATACCTCTGGAGGTCTTTTTGTTCTGATAACAGCTGCTGTTTGACCAACTACTTCTTTATCAATTCCTCTAACAGTAATATGGTTTGCATCAGCTAAATCAAAAGTAATTCCTGCTGGTGGTTCAATCTCAACATTGTGAGAATAACCTAAATTCATTACTAATTTATTTCCTTGTTTTTGTGCTCTATAACCAACACCATTAATTTCTAGCTCTCTTTTGAATTCATTAACAACTCCTTCAATCATGTTATTGATTAAAGTTCTTGTTAATCCATGTAAGCTTCTATTTTCAGCTTCATCATTAGGTCTAGTAACATGAATAGTGTTTTCTTCCATTGTTACAGTTATATTTTTGTGTAAGTCTCTTTCTAATGTTCCTTTTGGTCCTTTTACAGTAATGTGGTGATCATTTAAAGTAACTTCAACACCATCTGGTACTGTAATAGGTTTATTTCCTATTCTTGACATTTCTAAAATTCCTCCTTCCTTACCAAATATAAGCTAATACTTCTCCTCCAAGTCCTTCATGTCTTGCTTCTCTATCTGTTTTAATTCCCTTTGAAGTAGAAATTAAAGCAATACCTAAGCCATTTAGAACTTGTGGTAATTCTTCTTTAGACGCATAAACTCTTAAACCTGGTTTACTAATTCTCTTTAAACCATCAATTACTCTTGCGCCTGTTTCATCATATTTTAATGTGATACGAATCACACCTTGACTATTTTCATTAATTTCTTCATAAGCAGCAATATATCCTTCTTTAAATAAGATATCAGCAATTGCTTTTTTCATATTTGAGCTAGGTACATCAACTGTTTTATGTTTTTGACTGTTAGCATTTCTAATTCTTGTTAACATATCTGCGATTGGGTCAGTTGTGTTCATTTATTTTTCCCTCCTTTTTACCAACTTGCCTTTTTAACTCCTGGAATTTCTCCTTTATGAGCTAATTCTCTAAAACAAACACGGCAAATTCCAAATTTTCTAATATATGCATGTGGTCTTCCACAAATTTTGCAACGGTTATATTCTCTTGTTTTGTATTTTTGTTCTCTTTGTTGTTTTACCTTTAAAGACTTTTTAGCCATGAATTTCTCCTTTCTTTTTAGAGGTCTACAACTTTCGTTTCACTTCAAGTTGCATAAGTCATCTGTAACGTTCCTACGTCACTAACAGTTGACTTAACCTACCCTTGGAATGGCATTCCTAATAATGAAAGTAACTCTTTAGCTTCTTCATCATTTTTTGCAGTAGTAACGAAAATAATATCCATACCTCTAATTTTATCAATTTTATCATATTCGATTTCTGGGAAAATTAATTGTTCTTTAATTCCCATTGAGTAGTTTCCTCTTCCATCAAAAGAATTGGCTGAAACACCTCTAAAATCTCTAACTCTTGGTAATGCTGTATTAAATAGTTTATAAGCAAAATCATACATTTTGCCACTTCTTAATGTAACTTTGCATCCCACATTAACGCCTTCTCTAAGTTTGAAAGCTGCAATGGCCTTTTTAGCCTTTGTAATAATTGGCTTTTGACCAGTGATAATTGTTAAATCATTTACTGCATTTTCTAATGATTTTGGATTATCTTTTATATCTCCTAAACCAATGTTAATTACGATTTTTTCTAATTTAGGAACTTCCATTACTGACTTATAATTAAATTTCTTCATCATTGCTGGTATAATTTCTTTTTGATATTGTTCTCTTAATATTTCCATAAGTCTTTACAGACCTCCTTTCTATTTCAATTTTGCTCCACATTTCTTGCAAACACGTACTTTGCTATCTCCTTCAACTAGATATCCTACTCTAGTTGCTTTATTGCATTTTGGACATACTACGTTTACTTTACTACTATGTATGCTGCATTCTACTGGGATAATTCCTCCCTCTTCACCTTGTTTTCTAGGTTTAACGTGTTTTTTACGAATATTAACACCTTTGACAACTACTTTTTGTGTCTTAGGAATTACTTCTAAAACTTCTCCTGTTTTTCCTTTATCATTTCCAGATAAAACTTTAACATTGTCACCTTTTTTGATTTTCATTTATTTTTCACCTCTTCATTTTAGGATTTGATTATTTTATTTTCATATCTAGGAAATAAATCAAAAGCAAGTATTGCTAGGAGAGCAAAGAAAAAATTATGAGATTATACGCTTTGTATATCGAATGATTTTTTCTGAAACTCGACAACGCAAGACGACGCTTTTCATTTATTTCTAAAGAACCTCTGGAGCTAATGATAATATTTTCATATATTCTCCATCTCTTAATTCTCTAGCTACAGGCCCGAAGATACGAGTTCCTTTTGGTGTTTTATCTTCTTTGATAATTACTGCTGCATTTTCGTCAAACCTTACATAAGAACCATCTGCTCTTCTAATTGGCTTTTTAGTTCTTACAACAACAGCTTTTACAACATCACCTTTTTTTACAACACCACCTGGTATAGCTGCTTTTACAGAAGCAACAATAATATCGCCTACACCAGCATATTTTCTATATGAACCACCTAAACATCTAATGCACATAATTTCTCTTGCACCAGTGTTATCAGCAACTTTTAAGATACTTTGTTGTTGTACCATTTTCTTTCTCCTTTCTCATTCACTATGGGGGACATATCTTCCCCCCTTGTCATGTCTCTAGGGATAAGGTATGTCCCCCCAGAGCTAATCGACTCTCGCTTATTTTATTACTGCCTTTTCTAAAACTTCAACTACTCTCCATCTTTTATCTTTAGAAAGTGGTCTTGTTTCCATTACTTTTACTTTATCACCTGTTTGGCATTCATTGTTTTCATCATGAGCTTTTAACTTATATGTTTTCTTTTCAATTTTTCCATACATTTTGTTCATTTCACTAGTTTTAACAGCAACAACTACTGTTTTATCCATTTTGTCAGAAACAACTGTACCAATCATAGTTTTACGAAGGTTTCTTTCTTCCATGCTTAATTTCTCCCTTCTTCAAGTTCTCTTTCTCTAAGAACTGTCTTAATTCTTGCTATATCTTTCTTCACTTCTTTAATTTTCATAGGGTTATCTAATCCATTTGTTGCTAAACTAAATCTTAGTTTAAACAATTCATTTTTTAGTTCTCCTAATTCTTTTTCTAGATCTGGTGAAGACATTTCTTTCATTTTATTTATCTTCATCACTATCACCTACCTCGCTTGCAGTTTCTCTTTTGACAAACTTACATTTAATAGATAGCTTGTTTCCTGCTAATCTTAATGCCTCTTTTGCAGTTTCTTCTGGAACACCTGCAATTTCAAACATTACTCTTCCTGGTTTAACAGCTGCTACCCAATATTCTACTGCACCTTTACCTTTACCCATACGAGTACCAATAGGTTTTGCAGTCATTGGTTTGTCAGGGAAGATTTTAATCCAAACCTTTCCACCTCTTTTAATGTAACGAGTCATAGCAACACGGGCTGCTTCAATTTGGTTAGATGTAATTAAACCAATTTCTTGTGCTTGTAATCCGAATTCTCCATCAGATACTTTATTTCCTCTTGCTGCTTTTCCTCTTACTCTACCTTTTTGTAATTTTCTATATTTTGTTCTTTTTGGCATTAATGGCATTATTTGTCTCCTCCTTCCACTACTTTCTTCTTAGTTGGAAGAACTTCTCCTTTATAAATCCAAACTTTAACACCGATTTTTCCATATGTGGTATCTGCTTCTGCAAATCCATATTCGATATCTGCTCTTAAAGTTTGAAGTGGAATGGTACCTTCTTTATAGAACTCAGTTCTTGCCATATCTGCTCCACCTAATCTTCCAGATACAGCAGTTTTAATTCCTAAAGCACCTGCCTTCATAGTTTTTTGCATACATTGTTTCATAGCTCTTCTAAAAGAAATTCTTCTTTCTAGTTGTCCTGCAATGTTTTCAGCAACTAATTGTGCATCTACATCAATGTTCTTTACTTCAGTAATATTTAAGTTTACTGTTTTTCCAATCATTTTTTCAAGTTCAGCTTTTAATACTTCTGCAAGATTTCCACCTTTACCAATTACTAAACCTGGTTTTGCTGTATATACATTTACTCTTACGAACTTAGCAGTTCTTTCAATTTCAATTTTTGAAATTCCTGCAACATATAATTTTCTCTTAACATATTCACGGATTTTGTGGTCTTCTACTAAGTAATCTGCAAAATTTTTCTTATCTGCATACCATTTAGAATTCCAATCTTTAATGACACCTATTCTTAATCCGTTAGGATCTACTTTTTGTCCCATTTTGTTAAGTCCTCCTTTCTTAATCTCTCTCTTTTAACACGATTGTAATGTGGCTTGTTCTTTTTCTAATCCTTACTGCACTACCTTTTGCAGCTGGTCTAATTCTTTTTAGAGTTGGACCTTGATTTGCATAAATTTCAGCAACATATAATTTTTCGTGTGCCATATGGTGATTGTTTTCAGCATTGGCGATTGCTGATTTTAATAATTTCTCTATAATTTCGCTTGATGCTTTTGGAGCATATTTTGCAATTGCTAAAGCTTCATCGATATCTTTTCCTCTAATTAAATCTGCTACAATTTTCACTTTTCTGCTTGAAATTCTAGCATATCTTAGAGTTGCTTCTGCTGTTGGAATGATAACTTCCTCCATCTTTCCTTCCTCCTTCTTATTTTGCAGTTGTTGTCTTGTCTCCTGAATGTCCTTTAAATGTTCTTGTTGGTGCAAATTCACCTAATTTATGTCCTATCATTTCTTCTGTGATATAAACTGGTACATGTTTTCTACCATCATGAACAGCGATTGTGTGTCCAACCATTTGTGGATAGATTGTAGATGCTCTTGACCATGTTTTAATTACTTCTTTGTTTCCATTTGCATTCATTGCATCAATTCTCTTTAATAATTCTGGTGCAACAAATGGTGGTTTTTTAGTTGATCTTGACATTACTTATTCCTCCTCTTTGTAATTAATTTATCGCTTTGTTTATGGTTCTTTCTTGTCTTGTATCCTAGTGCTGGTTTGCCCCAAGGAGTCATTGGTCCTGCGTGTCCAACTGGTGCTTTACCTTCACCACCACCATGAGGGTGATCTACTGGGTTCATAACTGAACCTCTAACAGTTGGTCTAATTCCCATATGTCTTGTTCTTCCTGCTTTACCAATTTTAATATTTTCATGGTCTGCATTTCCAACAGTACCAATAGTAGCTTTGCAAACAGCCATAACTAATCTCATTTCGCCAGAAGGTAATCTAACATGTGCATATTTCCCTTCTTTAGCCATTAATTGAGCTTCTTGACCAGCTGCTCTAACCATTTTTCCACCTTGACCTGGATTTAATTCGATATTGTGAATCATAGTACCTACTGGAATGCTTTCAATTTTCATGCAGTTTCCTGGCTTGATATCAGCTTTTTCTCCTGATACTACTTTGTCACCATCTTTTAATCCTACTGGTGCTAAAATGTATGCCTTTTCTCCATCTTCATATTGAATTAATGCGATGTTTGCACTTCTGTTTGGATCGTATTCGATACCAATAACTGTTGCTGGCATATCAACTTTATTTCTCTTGAAATCAATAATTCTATATTTTTGTCTATTTCCACCACCTTGGTGTCTTACTGTTATTCTTCCATATGAGTTTCTACCTGCATTTTTCTTTTTGGTAGCTAATAAAGATTTTTCTGGTTCTTTTTTTGTAATTTCTTCAAATGTAGAAACTGTCATGTTTCTTCTTGAAGGTGTATATGGTTTAAATCTTTTTGTTCCCATTTTTTAATTTCTCTCCTTTACTTTATTTTCCGGGTTTGTTTCCCGATAATTTATGCTATCTCTCAGTTTTTTCTTCGCCTCTTTGAATTTTAGAAGTAATCTCTTGTCTATGTCTTGCTAAATAATTCTCTACTTCTTCTTCAGTAAGTTCTTCATAAGGTTTTAATTGGTCATCAAACCCCACATACATAGGCATTCCATCTTTTGTTGTTTCTCTTCTTACTTGTGGATTAATTTTATATTGCTCTCTCCACTTTTTTTCTACATCTCCCATTTTTTTACCTACCTTCTATAAACTTTAAGCTCCCATAAAGTGTTCAATTGAATCTTTATACTTCTTAGAAACTTTAACTTCTTTTCCACCTTTTGATAAATATTTCATTTCAGCTGGATCTGTATCAATTGTAACAATTGCTTTTTTCCAATCAGGAGTTTTTCCTGATGTTTTACCCATTCTTTTATTTTTTCCTTTAACACTCATTGTGTTAACATCTAAAACCTTTACTTCAAAAAGTTTTTCTACCGCATTTCTAATATCGATTTTAGTAGCTTTCTTATTTACTTTAAAGGTATATTTTCCTTCTTGTAATCCATCATTACTTTTTTCAGTAACAACTGGTGCTATGATAACGTCTTCTGCCTTCATTATGCATACACCTCCTCTAATTTTTTAACAGTATCTTCTGTTACAATAAGATTTTTATGTTTTAATAAATCATATACATTGATAGTTCCAACTTGAAGTGTTTTAACACCTTCAATGTTTCTTGCTGATTTTTGAACAATTTCATCTTTTTCTGCTAAAAGAATAACTGCTTTCCCTTCTACTTTTAAGTTATTTAGAACTCTTGCCATTTCTTTTGTTTTAATTTCTTTTAATGGTAATTTTTCTACAACAACTAATTCTTTCTCTAATACTTTAGAGCTTAATAATGATTTAATTGCTAATTGTCTTTCTTTCTTATTTACTGTGTAGTTATATGAACGTGGTTTTGGTCCTAATGCGATACCTCCACCTACCCAGTGTGGTGCACGGATACTACCTTGTCTTGCACGACCTGTGCCTTTTTGTCTCCATGGTTTTCTTCCACCACCAGATACTTCGCTTCTTGTTTTAGTACTTTGTGTACCTTGTCTTTGATTAGCTAGGTAATTTACTAAAACATGATGTACTACTGTTTCATTTGGTTCAATACCAAATACTTCTTCTTTAAGTTCAATTGTCTTTACTTTTTTACCTTCTATATCGTATACATCTACTTTAGGCATTTGTCTTTCCCTCCTTATTTACTTTTTACACTTGTTTTTAGTTTTAAAATAGCTCCATTTGCTCCTGGTACACTACCTTTTACTAAAACTACATTTTTGTCTAAATCTACTCTTACTACTTCTAAGTTTTGAATAGTAACAGTTACATGTCCCATATGTCCTGGTAATCTCTTTCCTTTAAATACTCTGCCTGGTGTAGTTGTTGATCCCATTGAACCTGGTCTTCTATGATACATAGAACCATGTCCCATAGGTCCTCTTGATTG
>CANDRW010000055.1 GCA_947388675.1 uncultured Clostridium sp.
ACTAGCGTTACGCATAACTTATCTGTAGTTCGCGTTGCTTCACACAGCTAAGTTAAACTGTAAAAATGGAATAAACTGCAAAGCAAGGGCTGTGTATAAAGCAGCTAAAATGCCTTGCAATAATTTACCATAGGCATATTTTTGAATAGATAGTCCATTTCTACTAATAATGCTAAATACTTGTAATAGTACAGAAAACCCTCCAAAACCTAGTAAAAAAGCACATAAAATAATATTGATAGAAATATTTTTAACGTGAACTCCTACAATTAAGCTAATACCATTTGTCAATTCTACGATGCCAGAAAGTAAAGGTTTGCAAAATTCATTAGGTATATGCAATGTAGAGAAGATAGGTGTGAGGATATGCGATATACTATCTAATAAGTGACTTTGATTTAATATAGAAATAACTACAGAAAATAGTACAACAAATCCACCAATTAAAAGGACTGTAGAGGTTGCATTTTTAATGCTAGTACCTAAGATTTCTCCTAAAGAAGAAAAGGAAGGAGAAGTAGCTTTTGATTTTGGAGAATTAATATGAATATTTTGCTTTCTATTATGATTAATATCAGCCTTAGAATGTGGAGGAATAAACTCACTTTTTCTCTTGTGAATAGTACAAATATTTAGAATAATACCAACACTGATACAAGCAAGGATATGGGTAATTAATAATAAAACGCCAATAGTAGTATTACCAAATAAAGTAATTCCAACTGTACCAATAATAAATAAAGGACCAGAATTGTTAGTAAAAGCTAGCATTCTTTCGGCTTCTTCCTCGGTACAAATTCCTTGTTCCATAAAATTACTAACAATTTTGGCGCCTACTGGATACCCAGAAATCAAGCCCATAAGAAAAGCAAAGGCAGCTTCTCCAGGAACTCCGAATAAAGGGCGCATAATAGGAGTTAGCCATTTGCCTAAACAAGAAACAACATTGGTATAACTTAGCATTTCAGTTGCAACAAAAAATGGAAATAAGGAAGGAACAACAGAAGTAGCCCAAAGAATAAGTCCATTTTTAGCGGCAGATAAGTTGGTTCTAGAAAACAAAACTAAACAAAGGGTAAAAAGACAAAATAAAATAGTTACGCCATTTCGTTTTAAAGAACAGACCCAGATTTTTATTTTGCTTTTATTTTGTTTTTGTTCAAATTCAGTATAATGATTAGATATAGGAAAATCTTTTAACATAATTAGTCTCCTTAATAAAAAATATAAGGTGTGTCCCTAAACTGACACTTTTGTCACTTTAGGGACGTAGGTTAAACTGACACTTTTGTCAGTTTTAAAGAACGTCCCCAAAACTGACAGACCAATTGTATAAAACTTGAAAAAAGTAACACAATATAACTTAAGAACAACTATATGCAAAAAAGGAGAAGATTATGTCCAAACTAGAACAAGAGGAAAAGATAGATATCCAAAAAGTTTATGGAGAAGTAAATAGCAGTAGTATAGAAGATTTTTTACAGAAAAATCAATTTTCAACAAATGGGTTATCACAAGAAGAAGTGGTGAAAAGGCAAGAAAAGTATGGAAAAAATCAAATGAAACAAGCCAAGCCAAAAAGATGGTATCACTATTTATGGCAAAGCTTTTCAAGCCCATTTAACTTAATTTTATTAGGGATTGCCTTTGTATTAATCTATATTGATATAATTCTACCTGAAACACCTAGTTATGCGAATTTAATAGTAGTACTTGCACTTATTTTAATTAGCACTTTTCTAGAATTTTTTGAAGTATTTAAGTCTAATAAGGCGGCTGAAAAACTAAAAAAATTAGTGGCGGTAAAAACTACAGTTTTAAGAAATGGAAAAGAAGAAAAAATATATTTAGATGAGATTACAATAGGAGATGTGGTGCTATTATCCGCTGGCGAACTCATACCAGCAGATTTAAGAATTGTAGAGCAAAAAGATTTATATGTAGTGCAATCTTCTTTAACTGGTGAGTCAGATAGTGTAAGGAAAGTAGAAAGTACAGAGAATAAAAAGATAGAAGATATTACAGATTTAGATACCATTTGCTTTATGGGAACAAATGTCATGAGTGGTACAGGAAAGGGCATTGTTTTTAGGATTGCAGATGATACGTATTTTGGAAAAATAGCACAAAGTATAGAGCAGGGGAAACCTAAAACAAATTTCCAAAAAGGAATGGAAAGTGTCAGTAAGTTATTAATTCGTTTTATGTTGGTATTAATTCCAATTACATTTTTAGTCAATAGTTTTAAACATGATACTTTAACCGCTTTTACTTTTGCAGTAGCTATTGCTATAGGAATTACACCTTTGCTTTTACCAGTAATCTTATCTTCTAGTTTAGCAAAAGGTGCAGTGAATATGTCTAATAAAAAGACAATTGTAAAAAAGCTAGATAGTATTCAATCTTTTGGAGCAATGAATATTTTATGTACAGATAAGACAGGAACAATAACAGAGGATAATATTGTATTAGAAAAATATCTAAATCTTGCTGGAGAAGAAGATAATAAAGTTTTAGAAACAACATTCCTAAATTCATATTTTCAAACAGGTTTAAAAGGAAATATTGATGAAGCGGTTATGAAGAGAGTGACAGAGAGTGGTTTGCAAAAAATTGCAGAGGAGTACACGAAAGTAGATGAAGTGCCTTTTGATTTTTCTAGGAGAAGACTTTCCGTTATTTTAGTGCCAAAAGGAAAGAAAGAACCAATGCAACTTATGATTACCAAAGGTGCAGTAGAGGAAATTTTGAATATTTGTACACAAGTACAAGAACAAGATGAAGTAAAGCCTATGACAGGAGAAATGAAGAATAAAATAAAACAAATGACAAAAGAGTTGAATGAAAATGGATTAAGAGTAATTGCAGTTTGTGTAAAAGCATTAAAAGGACAAAAAAGTTTTTCAAGAAAAGATGAAGAAAAAATGACATTAATTGGGTTTGTAGGATTTTTAGATCCACCTAAGAAAAGTGCTAAAGAAGAAATTGCAAGATTAAATCGTGATGGAATACGTGTTATGGTGTTAACAGGGGATAATGAATATGTAACAAAAGCAATTTGTCAGAAGGTAGATATTAATACAGATAAAATAGTACTGGGTAGCAAAATAGATAAATTATCTGATATGGCATTAGCAAGACTTTTAAAAAAGACGAATGTGTTTGCTAAACTTTCTCCGATTCAAAAAGCAAGAATTGTACGTGTTTTAAAAGACCAAGGAAATATTGTGGGGTATATGGGAGATGGGATTAATGATGCACCTTCTCTTAACAATGCAGAAGTAGGAATTTCGGTGGATACAGCAGTAGACATTACCAAAGAAACAGCAGATATCATTTTGCTAAAGAAAAATTTAAATGTATTAACTGATGGAGTAATAGAGGGAAGAAAAACTTTTGGAAATTTATTAAAGTATATAAAAATGGCGGTGAGCTTTAATTTTGGAGAGGTATTATCTATTTTAATTGCTAGTATTTTCTTACCATTTTTTCCAATTACACCAATTCAGCTATTGGTACAAAGTTTGTTATATGATATTGGACAATTATCCCTTCCATATGACCATGTAGACCATGAATACTTACAAAAGCCAAAAAGATGGAGCATGGATAGTATCAAACATTTCATGTTATGGATGGGACCAACCAGTTCCATATTTGATTTATTCATTTTTGCTATTTTATGGTTTGGGTTTCAAATTAGAGAAGCAGCAGTTTTTCAGTCAATCTGGTTTTCATATGGAGTAGTTTCTAATTTAGTAGGCTTGCATATTATTAGAACAGCGAAAATACCATTTATCCAAAGTAATAGTTCTTATGCGGTATATGCAACATCAGTTTTACTAAGTTTAATTGCAATCGCCGTACCATTTACACCACTTGGAGCATTATTAGGTTTAACTGCAATTCCTGTTAAGTATATTTTGATGATTATTATAGGGGTTCCAATTTTGTATTGCTTTATTGCAAGTATTGTAAAGAGAGAATATATCAAAAAATATGGAGAATGGCTATAAATAGTGGAAAAATAGGAAAAAGTGTGGTATAATTAGTGACAACTTGGCATGCCAAGAATTTGTATAGGAGGTTTCTTACAATGAAGGAAGACTTGAAGTCCCGGTGTCAAAAATTAGGAAGGCTTATGGTTGAAAAAAGGTATACCATAAGGCAACTGGTTGAAATTGCAGGTGTGTCAAGAACTACGATACACAAGGATCTTACAATGCGTCTGCCCATGTGCAACAGCAAATTGGCAAAAGAGGTACAGGTAGTGCTTGACCAAAATAAGGCGGAGCGAGCTTCTCGAGGAGGAAAGGCTGTTCAAAGGAAGATCAAAGCAATGCGGCAGAAGTAAGGAACCGACTGACACGTCTCGTAGAAATGCAAGACGTGTTTTAAAATGTAAAGTAAATCATTGATAATTTTCTTTAAAAATGATATACTTTTAAAAGTATCAATAAACAAGAAGGAAATTCAAATGATACAAGAATTAGTAAAATCAAAGAAATTTCAAGAAATAACAGAAGCAATAAAAAAGAAAACTAGCCCGCTAGCCTTATCGGGCTTAGTTGACGTGGAAAAAGCGCATACTGTTTTTGCGTTACATCAAGAATTACAAAAGCCAATTTGTTTGGTAACATATAATGAGATACAAGCAAAGAAGTTATGCGAAGATATGAAAAAGTTTGGACAGCAAGCTTGGTATTTTCCTAAAAGAGAAATTGCGGCATATGATTATGTGGCACAAAGTAAAGATTTGCCATATGAAAGAATTGCTGTTTTAAATCAAATGATTTTAGCTAAACAAGAGAAAAGACCAATCATAGTAGTGACTACTATTGAAGCGGTTATGCAGAATATGATTTCTAAACAAGAGCTATATCAAGATATGGTAGAGTTTACAGTAGGAAAGCCATATTCTTTAGAAAAGTTAAAAACTACTCTAGTGGAATTAGGCTATGAAAGAAATGAACTAGTAGAGAATAAAGGACAGTTTTCTATTCGTGGTGGTATTTTAGATGTAGGTTTATCAGAAAATATCGGAGTAAGAATTGAATTTTGGGGAGATGAAGTAGACTCTATTCGTTACTTCAAACTTTCTTCGCAAAGGTCAACAGAAATGCTAAAAACGATAACCATTTTTCCAGCACATGAATTGTTAGTAAAAGATGTAAAACAAGCAGTAAGTAAAATAAAAGAAAAGTATCCAGAAGAAAAAGAGGATATAGAACTAATTGAACAAGGCAGTTACACTAGCAAAATTGATAAATACTTTAATCAGTTTTATGAAAAGCAAGAAAATTTTTTAAACTATTTATCAGAAGAATATTTACTTGTGTTAGATGAAAACTCTAAAATAAATCAAAGACAAGAAAACATCATTTTAGAAAATAATCATTTAATAGATTCTTTAATTGAAAAAGAAAGATTTGTACCAGAAGCTATTCAAAATATGAGTAATTTTGAATATAACTTGGAACAAAAACAAATACTGTATTTAGAACAAAATGATATTTTAAAGAATATGGCAAAATTTCATTTTGATACAAGAGAAATTCACTTCCATAGCTTAGAACTAGAAATGCTACTTTCAGACTTGAAAATATATCAAAAAGAAAAGAAGAAGGTTATTCTACTAGCTGGAAATGAATTGAGTAGCAAAAAAGTATGTAATATTCTAAAAGAACATGAAATGAACTACCGCTATGCAGCAAACTTACAAGCAAATGAACCAAAAAAGGAGAGCACAGAAAAGTCAGAAAACGAAATAGCTACATGTGAAAATATAAAACAAGGAGAAATTCTGGTTACTTTAGGTGGATTATCAAGTGGCTTTGAGAATACAGATATTGGCTTGGTTGTTATCAGTATGGAAGGAAGTTTTGAAGTACAGCCTAAAAGAAAGAAGCTAACCAATAACTTTAAACAAGCTGAAAAAATTGTATTTGCAGATTTGAAACAAGGAGATTTTGTAGTTCATCAAACTCATGGTATTGGTCAATTTGTAGGTGTAAATACCATTACAGCAGATAACATTACAAAAGATTATATTAAAATTCAATATAGAAATGATGACATGCTCTATGTTCCAACGAGCAACTTAGACACTGTTAGAAAATATATTGGAGGAGGAGAGTCATCCAGTCCAAAGCTTAACAAACTAGGTGGCAAAGAATGGAGTGCAACAACAAGTAAAGTAAAGAAGCACTTAGAGGAAATTGCAAAAGATTTAGTAGAATTGTATGCAAAGAGACAAAGAGTAAAAGGCTATGCCTATGCACCAGATACACCTTGGCAAAGACAGTTTGAAGATAGTTTTCCATATAGCGAAACAGAGGACCAATTAAGATGTATTGAAGAAGTAAAAAAAGATATGGAAAAAGATACACCTATGGACAGACTTCTTTGTGGAGATGTAGGGTATGGAAAGACAGAAGTAGCCATTCGAGCAGCTTTTAAAGCAGTGATGGACCAAAAGCAAGTGGCTTACTTAGTACCAACTACTATTTTAGCGAATCAACAATATGAAGAATTTAAGGCAAGAATGGGCGAATTTGCGATGAAGGTGGAATTACTCAACCGCTTTAGAAGTAAAAAAGAACAAAATGAAGTTGTGAAAAAGCTGAAATTAGGAGAGATTGATGTTGTTGTGGGAACACATAGATTGTTAAGTCAAGATGTTGTTTTCAAAGACTTAGGTTTATTAATCATTGATGAAGAGCATCGTTTCGGAGTAAAAGATAAAGAAAAAATCAAACAATTAAAGAACAATGTGGATGTATTAACTATGACTGCAACCCCAATTCCAAGAACGCTTCATATGTCTATTGTGGGAGTTAGAGATATGTCAGTTATCTATGAGCCACCACAGAATAGAAAGCCAGTACAGACTTATGTATTAGAGTACGACAAGGAAGTTGTACAAGAAGCTATTACCAAAGAACTAGAAAGAGATGGGCAAATTTTTTATCTATATAATCAAGTAGAAGGAATTGAGAAAAAAGCAGCAGAGATTTCGCATTTGATTCCAGAAGCAAATGTAGGATTTGCCCATGGGCAAATGTCTGGTAAAGAATTAGAAGAAATTATGGAAAGCTTTATCAAAAAAGAAATAAATGTGTTAGTTTGTACTACTATCTTGGAATCTGGAATTGATATACCAAATGCGAATACGATTATCGTAGAAAATGCAGATAGATTAGGGCTAGCACAGTTATATCAAATTAGAGGAAGAGTAGGAAGAGGAGAAAAACAGGCATATTCTTATATTATGTATAGAAGAGATAAGCTATTATCAGAAGTGGCAGATAAACGTTTAAAAGCAATTAAGGAATTCACAGAATTTGGTTCTGGCTTTAAAATTGCTATGAGAGATTTAGAAATACGTGGAGCAGGAAGTATGCTGGGTGAAATGCAACATGGGCACATGGAACAAGTAGGATATGATACTTATTGTAAGCTATTAGATGAAGTGATTAAAAATATGCAAGGAATAGAGGTAAGAGAAGAACAAGATGTACAAATCGATTTAGCTGTTTCGAGCTATATTCCAGACAGTTTTATTGATAATAGTAGCCAGAAAATTGAGATTTATCAAAATATTGCTTTGTGTAGGACAGAAGAAGATATCCAAAATGTAGTAGATGAAATAATTGACCGTTATGGAAAATTACCAGTAGAATTGGAGAACTTATTGGAAATTGCTAGAATTAAAGAACTAGCTAGAAAAGTGGGAGCAATTAAGATTTCACAAAGACCAGAAAGCATTGTTTTCTATTTTGAAAGAGAAGCTATGTCAGTAGAAAAGATGGAAAAATTATATGAGCAATACGGTATTGCAATTCGTTTTTCAAAAGGAATTGAACCATATGTTACTTTCAAAGTTGGAGAGCGTACAGAGAAAGAGATTATTAGCAAGGTGAAAGAGTTTTTGAAGCTATGCTAGTGTCGAAAAAAGTCGAACGAAAAAGAAACAAAAGTTCAAAGAAGTATTGACTAAAAAATAAAGTTCATCTATACTAATAAGTATAGATGAGATAGTATAGAGGAATCGTGGTTGCCGTCACCAATTCTAAAGATGAGGAGGTGATGTGGTATGATAGAGATATTTAGCCTTTTACATATTCTAATGTTTACTACTGTATTTTTATTTATAACCGTATTTGCCTTAATTATATTGATTATAATTTTGCTTTGCAAATAGTAATTACGCCTCTAACTGCACATTGAGGCGTAATTTTGTATTAAACCTTGATGGCAACCACAATTTCAAAGTGGTATCTCATCTTCTTATATTTATTATAGCATAATTTAGTAAAATGTAAATAGGAAATTGGAAAAAGGAGTGACAAAATGCAAGTTATTTCAAGTAAAGATAATGAGCAAATTAAATATATCAAAAAGCTAAAAGATAAAAAGTTTCGAGATGAAACGAAAGAATATTTAGTAGAAGGCATTAAATTGGTAAAAGAAGCAATTGAAGAAAATGTAACGATTAAAATGATAGTAGTTTGTGAAGATTGTGATAGTGAAGGAGCGATTGAACAATCACTTCTTTATGAAATTGCCAAATATAACTGTATTTATGTCACAAAGAAGTTATTTCAAAGCATCACAGATGTTGTGAACCCACAAGGAATTTTAGCAGTAGTAGAAAAGGGAGACAATAGTGATAATATTGATTATAGTGAGGACATTATTTTAGCGTTAGATGGAATTCAAGACCCAGGAAATTTAGGAACGATTTTAAGGACAGCAGATAGTGCTAATTTAAAACAAATTATATTGACAGCAGAATGTGCAGACCCATATAACCCAAAAGTAGTACGTTCTACAATGGGAGCTATTTTCAGAATGAACATTATTACAACAGATAATCTACAAAAAACTTTGCAAACAGTTAAAAAGCATAAATTTGAAGTAATGGCTACATCTTTAGATACGAATCAAAGCATTTACAATATAAAATATCGTAAAAAAGTAATTGTGATTGGAAATGAGTCAAAGGGAGTTTCAAAAGAAATTCAAGATATGGCAGATGTAAAAGTGAAAATTCCAATGCTAGGAAAGACAGAAAGCCTAAATGCTTCTGTTGCAGCGAGTATTATGATTTATGAATATGTAAGAGGAAAGTGTAATTAAGGATTACAATCTCACTTGGTTCGATTGCATAAGTTATCTATAGCTTGTTTCACTTCGCACGGCTAACTTAATAAACCACCCCGCCTGTAAAAAATAGGCGGGGTGGTTAGCTTTATTATAACATAAATTGGAAAAAAGAGAGAGAAGAATATCGCCAAGTTTTCGAATAAAAACTTGGCGATATTTATGTCAGATTTTAGGATAGGGCTTTTTTTCATTAGTTAAACCTAAAATGTAGTCTGTAGAAGTATCATACAATTTAGATAATCTAACCAAATGGTCTATTTGTAAAGTATTTTTTCCTGTTTCTATTTGAGAATAACTATTTTGTTGAAGTCCTAGAAATTTAGCTACTTCAGCTTGGCTCTTATTGCTATCTTCTCTTAAATCTCTAATTCGATTCATTATATTATTCACCCTAAAACATTTTATAATATCTTTGAAAAAGATATTGACTTTTATCTTTGATAAAGATAAAATGTGAATATGAAATATCTTTGATAAAGATAATACAAAAGAAAGGAAAATAGAAAAGAAGATGAAAAGTAAAAAATGTAAATTATTGAAAGAGAAACGGAATAACACTTGTAGCATTAGTTGTAACAATAGTGGTACTTTTGATTTTAGCAGGGATAACACTTACCTATGTATTAGGGGATAATAGTGTATTTAAACAAGCTTCAAATGCAAAATTAGAGACAGAATTAGCTAAAATAGAAGAAAAAGCAGGACTTATTTATTCAGATAAATGGCTAGAGAAAGTATCAAACAATTTAGATGAGAAACCTACTATGCAAGAGATAGTAGGGGAATTAAGAGAAGACGGATATACGATAGAGCAAGTAGCAGTAAGTGCAAATGAAATAACAGGAATTTCTTTAGATAAAGAAAGTATGAGTTTAGGAAAAGGAAAGACTAGTACAATTAAAGTGACATTGGAAAGTTCAGGTGAATCATATACTTATTATGTTTTAGTAGAAGGAAAATACTATAAAATGAACTTCAACAATGGATTAGTAACTATAGATAGAACACCAAGTGACTTTTCAGGAGAAGAAGGAGAAAAGATTACTTTAACAGCAACAAGTGGAGATGAAACGATTGCAACAGTAGTTGCTAATAATAACACAAATACAGTTGATGTAACAGCAAAGGAGACGGCAGGAACAGTTGTTATAACAGTAACATACGGAAGTTTTTCAAAAACATGTAATGTAAAAGTATGTGAAGTAGCGACAGAGTTAGAAATTAGTTCAGTAAGAGCTAGAATAGCTAAAGACTATACAAGATGGATAACGGCTGTAGCAAAGCCAGAAGATACAACAAGTCAAGAATTTGAATGGAGTAGCAGTGATATAAGTATTGCGACAGTGGATAATAAAGGAGTAATAACGGCTAAAAAAGCAGGAACGACAACAATCACAGTAAAAACAACAGATGGAAGTAATTTGAGTAAAAAATGTGAAGTAACAATAGTAGAAAATGCTCCAGATGTAGCAAAATTAACAGATTTTCAAACAAGTAATACAGTGGCAAAAGACAGCAATGGTAACTTAATAACAATACCACGGAGATTTCAAAGTTTTAACCAGTGAAGGAACAAAAGCAACTCAAGGTATAGTCATACAAGATAAAGAAGGAAATGAATTTGTATGGGTACCAGTAAATTCAGTGTCAAACGGAACAAGTAAACTAGCAGATGATATACGATTGGGAAGATATACCTTTGATACAACAAATGGTACCCCAACAAAACAACAAGATGCAGATAATTATACAGAGACTATAACGATAGATAGTTATTATCAAGAATTAACCAGTAGTTCTGGAAATACAGCTGCTAAAAACTTAGGAGATTTTGTAACAAAAACACAAGCGAATGGAGGATACTATTTCGGAAGATATGAAGCAAGTCAAGGGGCAGATGAAAAAGTGAAAGTACAATATGATAAAACGGCATGGGATAAGATTACACAGCAAAATGCAGCAACAGCAGCAAGAGAAATGTATAGTAGTAATTATGTAGAAAGTGATTTGATCAATGGTTATGCATGGGATACTGCACTTGTGTTTGTTCAAAAATACAGTGGAAATACAAATTATGCAAATAAGACAACAGTAAATTCAAGCTTATTAAATACAGGAGTATCGGGAGATAAAGCATGTAATATCTACGATATGGCTTCGAATTGCTATGAGTGGAACACAGAACATTCCACTTACACGTCTAGTGGTAATAATGCCCCTTGCATTGCTAGAGGCGGTTGTTGCAACGGCTCCAACCGCCCTGCATCTTTCCGTTGTACCTACAATTTGACTATCAGTTCTGGTCTCATGTCCTTCCGCCCACTTATTTATTTAAAGTAATATAAGAGTGTCATGCAAAAAACTAGAATATACTATTATCAGTGTATTCTAGTTTTTTATCATATTAAAACTCACAATTTTTTGGTGTTCTAGGGAAAGGAAGTACATCACGAATATTTTGCATACCAGTTAAATACATCATCATTCTTTCAAATCCTAAGCCAAATCCACTGTGGACACAGCTTCCATATCTTCTCAAGTCCATGTACCACCAATAATCTTCTTTATTTAATCCGAGTTCTTCTAAACGTTTATCTAATTTTTCAAAATCATCTTCTCTTTGGCTACCACCAATGATTTCTCCAATACCAGGTACTAAAAGGTCAGTAGCAGCAACTGTTTTTCCATCATCATTTAGTTTCATATAAAATGCTTTTATTTCCTTTGGATAATCAGTTACAAAAACTGGTTTTCCAAAAAGCTTTTCACTTAAATATCTTTCATGTTCTGTTTGAATGTCAGTACCCCAATGAACAGGATATTCAAATTGATCATTTACTTTCTCTAGTTCCTTGATAGCATCAGTATAAGTAATTCTTCCAAAATCAGAATTAACAACATGATGTAATCTTTCTAATAGGCTTGTATCAATAAATTGATTGAAGAATTCCATTTCTTCGGGTGCATTTTCTAATACATAGGAAATAATATATTTAATCATATCTTCTGCTAAACTCATGTCATCTTGTAAATCGGCAAAACAAATTTCAGGTTCAATCATCCAAAATTCAGCAGCATGTTTTACAGTATTAGAATTTTCGGCTCTAAAAGTAGGACCAAAAGTGTATACATTACGAAAAGCATGTGCAAAAGTTTCTACATCTAATTGACCACTAACAGTTAAGTGAGATTGTTTTCCAAAGAAGTCTTGGGAATAATCTACTTCACCATTTTCGGTTTTTGTAGAATTTTCTAAATCCATAGTAGTTACTTGGAACATTTCACCTGCACCTTCGCAGTCGCTTCCAGTAATGATAGGGGTATGTACGTATACGAAACCTCTTTCTTGAAAGAATTTATGAATCGCAAAAGAAAGTACGCTACGAACTCTAAATACTGCATTAAAAGTATTCGTCCTTGGACGTAAATGTGAAACGGTTCTTAAATACTCAAAAGAATGTCTTTTCTTTTGAAGTGGGTAGTCTAAGTCCGCTTGATTAAAAATTTCAATGTTTTGAGCTTTTAATTCAAAAGGTTGCTTTGCATTTTCTGTTTTTACAATTTGTCCAACTACAATAATAGAAGAAGTAATGGATAATTTTCTAACTTCTTCAAAATTAGATAGGGAAGTATCAAAAACGACTTGAATGTTTTTGAAAAAGCTTCCATCATTTAATTCAATAAAACCAAAATTCTTAGAATCACGAAGGGTTTTAACCCAACCAGAAACTTGAACAGTGCTATCAATATAGGCAACTGTGTTTCTATATAAATCTTTTATTAAAACTTGCTTTGTTTCCATATAAAAACTCCTCATCTATATTTTTTTATATTCTAGGAAATTACAGCAAATTGTTTTAACAATTTGTGTATATTTCCGTAGAAGATAATTATTGCTATTGTTCATATAGCTTTTCCACTATTATATAAAAAAATACCAGAAAATTCAATATTTATCAATATTTATTTGTCAAAACCCTTAATTTTTATTTTAAATTCCACTTTCAAGTTAGGTGGATTTTAATTTTGTAC
>CANDRW010000056.1 GCA_947388675.1 uncultured Clostridium sp.
CAACTAAATGCATTTTTCTTATGTCAATCGTGCATTCAACTTTTTATTTAACCCATGAAAATCAATTGACTTGCATATAGAATTGTAATAAAATCAAGTAGAAATGAAAGAAAAAAGAGGGGAAATAATGGGGAGACATTCACAAACAAAAGCACAAAAAAAGAAGAGTATTTTGATTAATCTTGTTTTTTTATTGGCTAGTTTTATTGTCATATTTGGTTTTACAATTGCTATCTGGATAAGAGGACAACAAGAGGAATCTATTATAGAAAATAGACCACTAGCAAAGTTTCCAAAGTTTAGTTTAAATGATTTTTTTCAAGGGAAATATCAAGAGGATTTGGAAAAGAGTTTATCAGACCAAATGATTTTAGGACAAAGTATTAAAACAGCTATGACAAGTAGAAAATCAGAATTAATAGGAGAATGGCAAAAAAGACTAGTAGCCAATATGGAGGAAGAAGAACAATCAACAGGAGAGGAGACACAAAATCAAACCACAGAGGGCAAAGTTGAAGAGAAACCAAAAGAGGTAAGAAAAATAAAATACATGCCAATTTCAGGTGGAAATGTATATCATTATGGAGATTCACCTTACATGGTATTCAAATGTAGAAGTTTGAAAAATGCAAAAGATAAAATTGATGAAATGGCACAGGCCTATCAAAAACATTTTAAAGATATTGATTCCTATTTCTATTTTGTCAATATTAGTAAATCCATAGATTTTAATAAAGTAGACGAAACAGAAAATGAGTTTTTAACTTATATCAAGCAAGCATTTTCAGATTTTCAATGTGACGGACTAAAAATAGATAGTTATGAACAATATATGGATTATTTTTATGAAACAGACCATCATTGGAATTACAAAGGTTCTTATCAAGGATACAAAGATATTATTAACTTAATGCTACCAGAGGAAAATGTATTAGAACCAACTGAAACCAAAACCTTTGATACTTACTATTATGGTTCAAATGCAAGAACTACAGCAGTATATACAAACAAAGAAAAGTTTACAGTATATGATTTTAAAATTCCTAAGCACACAACATATGTCAATGGATCAGTGTCAGGATATGGCAATAGAGATATGTACTACAATAATGGATATTCTACAGAAAAGGGTTACAATCATTATGGTGCTTTTTATGGTGGAGATTTTGCAGAAGTATCTTTTGATTTTAAACAGCCAGAAAAAGAGAATTTATTAGTCATTGCACCATCATATTCTAATGCAATTAACAAATTAGTAGCAAGTCACTTTAACAAAACTTACTATATTGATTTAAGACATTATCAAAATACTTATGGAAAAGCATTTAATCCAGAAGAGTTTTGTAGGAAAAACAAAATCGGTAAATTCTTATTCTTAATTAGCATTGACCACTTAACAAATGGAAACTTTGAACTTGCAAATTAACGAAAACAAAGGGGAACAAATATGGTATTTAGTAGTTTTACATTTTTATTCATTTTCTTACCATTAGTACTTTTAACCTATTTTTTAGCAAAAAAAAGACAATTGCGTAATATTGTATTACTTGTTTTTTCACTCATCTTCTATGCTTGGGGAGAGCCAGTTTATGTAATTTTAATGTTACTATCTATTATTGTCAATTACTTTATAGCACTGAAAATAGAGAGAAGAAAAAGGGAAAAAAAGAAGTGGATGATAATAGATGTCATCTTCAATTTAGGTATTATAGGTTTCTTTAAATATGGAAACTTTATGATACAGAATATCAATACTGTTTTTCATAGCAATATAGTGGAAATGAATTTAGCTTTGCCAATCGGCATTAGTTTTTATACCTTCCAAGTATTATCCTATGTGATTGATGTATACCGTAAAACTGTACCAGCACAAAAAAGTATAGTTAATTTAGGAATGTATGTTACACTATTTCCACAACTCATAGCAGGTCCAATTGTAAGGTATGAAACAGTAGCAAAAGAAATAGAAAACAGAAAAGAAAACTTTAGCGAAGTAGTAGAAGGTTTAAAAAGATTTTTTATAGGGCTTGGGAAGAAGGTTTTAATTGCCAATCAAATGGCATTAATTGCAGATACGATTTATGGTGGAGATTTAGCAACTACAGGAACAGTAAGTTTATGGTTAGCTGCTATTAGTTATACTTTGCAAATCTACTTTGACTTTAGTGGCTATTCTGACATGGCAATTGGTCTAGGCAGAATGTTTGGCTTCCACTTCTTAGAGAATTTTAATTATCCATATATAGCCAAAAGTATTACAGATTTCTGGAGAAGATGGCATATTTCACTTTCTACTTGGTTTAGAGACTATGTTTATATTCCATTGGGAGGAAATCGTGTTAGTAAATTCAAATGGCTTAGAAATATTTTAGTAGTATGGTTATTAACAGGATTATGGCATGGTGCTTCTTGGAACTTTATTTTATGGGGAGTATATTATGGTGTAATTCTTATAATAGAGAAGGTGTTTTTAGGCAGAATAATTGAAAAATTACCAAAAGTTTTGCAACATATTTATGCTTTGTTCTTTATCATTATTGGTTGGGTAATCTTTCGTGTAGAGGATTTTTCACAAATGGGAATAGTACTTCAAAAAATGTTTACCTGGCAAGCTTCAAGTATAATAGATA
The DNA here is from genome assembly GCA_947388675.1 of uncultured Clostridium sp. Classification (GTDB taxonomy): domain Bacteria; phylum Bacillota; class Clostridia; order TANB77; family CAG-508; genus CAG-273. The sequence continues at coordinate 2,631 of CANDRW010000056.1, forward strand.
ATATTGTTTTGAATTTTGATGTTTTTTCTTCTTTACCATATATTTTAATAGGTATTATAGGAAGTATGCCACTTTGGACAAAGGTAAGAGAAAAAAGAAAACAAACAAATTCTTATTTGATAGTATCTAATCTATGGAGTTTTGGAATTTTCATGTTATCTATATGCTTTTTATTAGTAGCAACTTATAACCCATTTATTTATTTTAGATTTTAAAACAAAAACGACTAGTAATTAGAATTATTAGTCGCTTTATTTTATAGAAAAATGTCGATTTTTGTCATACGAAATCTCTTGCAAAAGACGACAATAATGACTATAATATGCTTATATTTTTTAGTCAATCTATTTTTATTCTATTACTAAATTTATTTCATAGGAGGATTTATATGTCAGAATCATATTTAAAGTCAAAGAAAATTTTATCACCTAAATTAGATGTTGTATTTCAAGCTCTATTTGGAGAAGTAGGAAGTGAAAAAATTACAGGAAGATTTTTACAAAGCATTTTAAAACAGGAAGTTAGTGAGGTAGACTTAAGTCAAAATATAGTACTAAGGAGAGAGCAAGAAGACGATAAATTAGGTATCTTAGATATTATGGCTAAAATAAATGAAAAAGAATATTGTAATATAGAAATGCAATTAGTGGACACAGGAGAAATTAGAGAAAGAATACTATATTATTGGAGTAAGATATATGCAAGGCAATTGAAAAAGGGACAGAAATATAGAGAATTAGAGAAGACAATAGTAATTTTAATAGCTAATTTTGAAATAAAAGGGTTAGAAGATTTAAAATATCATACAGAATGGAAAATTATGGATAAAGAAACTCAAAAAGTAATCTTGACAGATAAGTTCGAGTTGCGTATAATAGAATTACCAAAAATAAAAGAGGAGGAACAAGAAGAATTAATCGATTGGCTATTCTTTTTGGAAAATCCGCAATCTGAAAGGGTGAAAACAAAAATGGAAGAAAATGAAGAATTAAAGGAAGCAGTAGAAAAACTACAAGGGATGAGCGAAGATGATTATATGCAAAGAATAGCTGATTTAAGGGAAAAGGCGATATTAGACTATAATAGTGGAATGGATACAGCATTAAGAAAAGGAATAGCTGAAGGAGAAAAAAAGGCAAAATTAGAAACTGCTAAAAAAATGTTAGAAAAAGGAATGAATATAGATACAATTGTAGAAGTAACAGGATTAAGTAAAGAAGAAATAGTATCCTAATTGAAGAGGATGAAAGAAGACAATAATTGCTACAAGATTTGCAATTATTGTCTTTTATGTTATGATAGGAAAAGAAAGCGAGAAAACGTATGAGAGAAATTAATAAACAAGAATTACATAGCATTTTTCAAGGAATTGCAAATAAAAATGAAAAGGAATTTAATCAGTTTTATGAGAAATATCATTTGCTAGTTTATCGTATTGCATTTTCCATTTTGAAGAATAAGGAAGATAGTGAGGATATCAAACAACAAGTGCTTTTGAAGATATGGAAAATGGAGAAAGAAAAGTTGCCAACAAGTAATGAAGCTAGTTGGTTATATACCCTAACAAAAAACGAAGCCTTAAATCATCTAAGAAGTCACAAAAAAGAAATAGATATTGATGATATTTATTACATAGCTGATGAAAAACAAGAATTAGACCAGATAATAGACAAAGACAGCTATCATAAAGTAATTGCAAAATTAAATCAACAAGAGCAAGAAATTGTATGTCTTAAAATACTATCTAAACTTTCCTTTAAAGAAATAGCACAGATATTACATATGCCAATTGGTACAATACAATGGAAATATTATAAATCACTATACACCCTAAGAATATTACTAGGTAATCTAACTATTTTGATTGTATCTGTCTTAAGCTTACAAATAGGAAGAACTGCTAAAGGTGGACCAGTTTTTTCAATATTACCAGAAAAGAATAAGGAAGACAATGTAGGAGAAATGGAAAGCACTGGAAATGAAAGTGCAAAAGGGGATAATTTAACAAATGTAATGCCAGATGTTAGTGAAATAATAGAGAAAGACCCAATAGAGGAAAATACGATAAAAAATGAAACAATACAGCTTGATATTCCTCAAAATGTAGTAACTTATTCCAAAACGCAAATTGGCTTGCTTGGCGTTACAGTAATTAGTTTTATTTTTACTATTATTTTTTCAATTATTTTTATTAAACACCAACAAAATGCAAGAAAAAAAGTGTCTAAATAGTAGAAAGGTTAAAATGGTGAGAATATGAAAAATGTATGGAAATTAATCATTGCAATGCTAATAGTGATAGTTGTTCTGTTAGGAATGTTATATGTTATTGACACAAATAGAATGAAACAAAATAAAGCAGTTTTATTTAGCACTTGGGGAAAGAAATATGGTAAGACAACAGAAGAGGAAAAGAAAAATGGAGAAGATAATAGTACAGAATATTCTATAGAACAAGCAATTCAAGAGGGATGTTTTGTGATAACAAATGATAATAAACTTTATAACAAAGACAAACTAGATAGATTTATAAAGAATACAGATATTAATGCAAAAAATAGAAAAGAAGACAAGATTAAAATTGTGCAATATACCAAAGAAGGAGATCCTATTATCACAGAATTAAGTTATCAAATAAAAGATGAAACATATTTGTTTAAAGGGAAACAAGTTAATGAAACTACTTATGTTTTAAAAGTAGATAACACAAGAGATAAATTAGCAGCAGAAGATGACAGAAAAGTAATAATAGATGAGGACATACCAGGGGAGTTCTTTGGAATAGGAGAAAGAAAAGAAGGAAAAACTGTCCATGTTGAACTAGATTTATATGCAATAATAGAGTATGCAACAAAAGAGGCAAAACAATATAAAACTATTGAAGTTTGCAGTTATTCAAGTGATAGTGAAAGGTTTGAAAATCAGTCATTTTATGGAACCGTAATAGAGTCTAAGCAAGACTATATTATAGTAGAGCCAAGAGAAGGGGAAACTATTAGAAAATCAGCTGATAAAATTTCTATTAGTTTAGGAAAAAATAGTGATGTAATATATGCAATTGGAACAAATGTAAAGGTAACTTATACAGGAAGTATCATGGAAACATATCCAGCCCAAGTAAATGCTATTAACATAGAAATAAAATCTGCTGAAACTTCTAACGTTAAAGATAAAACTACTGAGATAGCGACTTGGGTTGCTACATACCAAATACTAAATATTGCTGAAAGCAATGACGAAGATTATCTTTATTTAACACTTAGAAAATTTCAGGCTGAAGAAGTAGAAACTGTAAGAGTAAAGAAAAAATTAGCAAAAGATGTAAAAAGCGATAAAAGTTATGAATTTACTTTCCGATATAAAGTAGGTACAGTAGAAGAAAACATAAAATCTATTTTTCAAAATGCAGAGTTAATTTCCATAGTAGAAACAGATAAGAAAGGAATGGATCAAAGGCAAGATTCCATTCAATAACTATCAGAAAAAGTCTTCAACCTTTAAAGTGAAGACTTTTCTTTTGTGCCTAAGCTTTAATCTTACCACAAGCAATTTTGGTTCCCGAATTACCGGCTTGGCTGAGTAGTAAAATCATCAGGCATATCATGTATAATCACTACTTTTTCCATGATATCTTGTATTTTAAACTTATTAATTAAAACACTCATATAAGCTTGACCATTATTTTCAATTAAAGGAGGTAAATCTCCCATATGAAAAGGATGTGGACATTTAGTAGGATTTAAATGAGACTTTGCATTTGCAAATTCATCAGTTGCATTTCCTGTGCAAGAAGTTCCATCATGAATATGAAGACCAAAAAAACGACCAGTGCAATTAGTCTTAGATTGTGGCAATCCATTTATTTTGGCAGTTACTAAAACGCCTTTTTTTGTTTCTTTAAAAGTAACAGTTCCATCTATATTAGGGTAATTTTTTCCACCTTTGATATGTGCTTTAGCATCGTAAAAAAACATACACTTGCCTCCTATCTATTACATCATATGCTATAGTGTCATAAAATGTGAAAGCTTGTCAGCTCTTTTGGTATAAAATAGAAACTTGACTATTTTATGATAATATAGGGAAGCTTAGGTTTTCTGGGATTTTGATAGCTATTTTGTAAAATAGTATTAACATTTGTAAACAAAAGTTAATAGATTTGTAAACAAACAGTAAAAAAGGCAAAAGCTAAGCATGCGTAAGTAATAATAGGTAATGGAAAAAATAAGAAATTTAGACTTCTTGAAGTATTAAACAAGAAAATGCTATAATAGGAATAATAGTATATAAAGAAAAGGAATGTGATATTATGAAAATGAAAAAGAAAGTAGTAGCCATATTAATAGTAATTGCTTTAGTGCTGCTTGCAAATAACATATTAGCGATGTCAGAATTAGTAGCACAAGCTAGGCCATCAACGGATGAATTAAAAGGAGAACAAGAAGTAACAATTACTTTTAGTTTTGATAGATATCAACAAATTAAAAAAGGGGTAAATGCTTTTAAAGCAAAGTTAGAATATAATAAAGAGATATTTGAAGAAGTTAAACAAAGTGATTTTCAATGCTTAAATGATTGGGAAAAACTACAATATAATCAGGAAACAGGAGAGTTTATTGCAATCAAAAGAGCTGGAAGTAAAGCACCAGAAGATCTTGTAAGTATTGCATTAAAAACGAAACAAGGAGTAAAAGCAACATCAACAGATATTGTGTTTACAGATATTGTAACTTCAGAAGGAGAAAAAGATATTAATATTGAACAAACAAAGACAACTATTAATATTGTAGAAGATCAAACAGAAAAACCAGAAGAGCCAAAACAAGAAAAGATTACTTCAAAGAAATATACTATTACAGAAAAATATGTTGAAAGAGTTAGACCTAATACTACAGTAGAACAATTTAAAGCAAATGTAACTTTGGAGAATGTAACAACAGACCCACAAATTGTATTTATCAATCAAGAAGGAAAAACATTAGCAGAAAATGAAATAGTTACAACAGGCACAATTATAAAAGTAGGTAAAACATTACAATATACACTCAGTGTAATAGGTGATATAGATAGTAATGGAAAAATTTCTATTAATGATTTAGCAAAATTGCAATTACATCTGATTGACAAAGAAATATTAGAAGGAGCAAAATTAAAGTCAGCTGATGTTGATAATGATGGAAAAGTTACTATTAATGACTTGGCACAAATGAAACTAATTTTAATCGATTTATTGGAAATAGAAGGATAGGAAAGAATAGATAAACAAGATTAAAAATGGAGGATGTATACAATGAAAGAAAAAGCAAAGAAAATAATAACAATTAGTATTTTTTCTACATTGTTCTTAATGTTATCTTTAGGAGTTATTTACGCTACTAATATAATTTCTTCTAAAGGTGAATTAAATGATGATGGCATAATAGATTATAATGATGCTAGCTTATTAGAAAGCCATTTAATACATATACAAGATTTGCCAGAAGATAAAATTTTCAATGCAGATATGGATAGTGATGGAGAAATCATGGTAACTGATTTATCACTATTAATTAAAAAAATAGAAAATGAAAGAGAATATACAGTAGAACTAATAGACTTAGATACACCAAATTATTATCCAAAAAAAGGTGAAGAAATAGAAATAACTTTTGGAACTATTATTAATTATGATGATGTAAGATTAAAAAAAGTGATAATAAATGAACAAGAATATACGGTACAAAACGAAAATGGAATTTATAAAATAAAAGTAAATGTAGGAGAGCAAGCAGGAAAACAAGAGTATAAAATAAGTAAAGTTATTTTAAATACAGATGCAGAAGTGAAAATGAATGACACATTTACTGTAAGTGTTTTAAAAGAACAACCTTTTATAGAAGAAAGTAGCTACAAGTTAGAAGAAACATTTGAAGGAAAAGCATATATAAACTTCAATTTAGTAGATGGAGAACAAAGTATTACATCTGCACAATTTAGTGTTTATGAAATTTCAAATGCATCAGCACAAGTTAATCAAACAGAAGGTTTACAAACAGAGATCGTACAAACCAATATAACAGCAGGAGAAAATAGACAAGAAGTACCAGTAGAAGAAGGAAAAACTTATAGAGTTGTTATTAATGTAGCATATAACCTTGCTAAAGACCAAATTGAAGGAAAAGAATATCAAGCAGAATCTTTTATTTATAGCAAAGAATTTATTATGGCACTTGATTACCAACTTAGTATCAGCGATATACAAACCTTAAAAGATGGTCAACAAAGCAACAAATTTGCGAAAAAGGAACCAATTACGATTCAATTTGACAGTACCAATATTGCTTATGAAGGTACAGGTAGTCAAAACTTTGAGCCAAGCACAATAACAGTAAACAACAAAGAATATGAAGTAACTAAACAAGAAGACCATTATTTAGCAACAATTGATGGATTAGAACAAACAGGAGAAAATACAATTACCATCGAAAAAGTAAAATTAAAAAATGGAAAAGAAATAGTATTAGAAACAGGAAATACTGTAACCATTACAATTGATGCTCAAAAACCAGTTATATCTAACCTAGAAACAGAAGAAAATGTACAAGAAAAGAATATGAAAGTAACTTTCCACATTGAAGATGCAGCAAAATCAATTCAATCAGCCAAAGTAGTACTTTATGATAGTGGAGAAAATATCATAGCAAGTCAAGATATAACAACAGAAGAAATAGAAAATGGAAATGTAGAAAAAATCTTTAACACCAAAACAACAGATAGTTACATTATTAAAGTAATTGCAACTTACCAAGAGACAGAAGACCATATTATAACAGACAGTGTTCTATTTGAAAGAGAAATTACAGCAAATCGTTTTGCAACTATTGTAAATGCAAAAGTAGAACCAGCTACAACAGAGAAAAATAAAACTGTAAAAATCACTTATGAAATTGAAACGAATAGTGAAAGTGAAGTTGCCAAAATTCGTGTCAATAACCTAGATTGTATTGCTACTAAAATAGCAAATGGAAAATATGAAGTAATTACAGAAGTAGGAGAAGAAGCAAAAGTATTACAATTAACAGCTAGTAGAATTATCTTTGCTGACCAAGCTGAGGCAACCATAGACAATACAGTAGAAGTAAATGTATTAAGAGATATACCAAAAATCGAAGAAATTAAACAAGAGGACAATTTAGAGAGCAATCAAGTAACTGTTACCTTTACATTAGTAGATCCAGATAGTAGTTTTATCACAGGAAAAGTACAATTGGTAAAACCAGCAGTAGATGGAGAACCAGAACAAGTAATTCAAGAACCAACCATTCAAAGAGAAGGGGAACATGGAAAAGTAGTTTTCGAAAATGTAGAAATTGACAAAGAATATACAGCAAGATTTATTGCAAGCTATAACCGTTATCCAGAAGGTGACGAAAACATAGAAGAAAATCAAGTCATTCGAGAAGCAAGAATTATGCTAGTTGGTGACTATAACTTACAAGTAAGTGACTTAAAAACAGCCAATAAAGAAAAAGACACAAAATATTTTGAGAAAAAGAAAGAAATTATACTAAGCTTTAATTGTACAAATGCAACTAGTTTCTTACCAGAAAAAGCTATCATAAATGGAGAAGAATATGTATTAAAACACATAGAAGGAACCAACCAATATACCACTAAATTAGCAGGCTTAGAAGAAAGTGGTGTAAAAGAATACAAATTAGAAACCATTATATTAGACAATAAGAGATTTTTAGACATTGAGCCAGAACAAAAGATAAAAATTGAAGTGTTAAAAGAAAAACCAAACATTAGCAACTTTGGATACAAAGAAGATGACACAGATAAAAATAAGGTGGTTGCAAGCTTTAACTTAGAGGATGTAGAAACAACTATCTCGAATGGAACTATTGTAATTTTTGATGACCATAAAAATGAAATAAAAACACAAAATTTGGTAATAGGTAATAATCAAATTACATTCGATAAAATAGATAGTGAATACTATAACATTAAGGTAAAAGCTAGTTATGACCTAGATACTAATGCTTTAGGTGCTGGCGAAAATGAATACGAAGAACAAGTAATATTACAAGAAGAAATTGATTTTACAGAACGAAAAATCCAACTAAAAGATATACAAGATGTAAGATTATACCATATATATTATGGATTTCCAATGGAAGTAAAGAATATTGATAGCAATGAAATAATTGAAAATCCAGAAAATTATGTGGCAAAAGTAAAAATGAAAAATATGCCAGATATGCATACGAATGTAAAAGCTTGTAGAATTGAGCAAAGGAAAGTTCTTTTAGAATTAGATGTAGAAAACACCATAATTTACAAAGGAGACGAAAGACAGGCAAAAGTAGAAGTACCTTTTGGTGTAATGGGAAATGCAGGTTCTTATGTAAAAAATGAATCTTTTGAAGATTTACTTTACCAAATGAGACAATACCCAACAGCAACCTTTAACCTAACCAAAGATTATGATGCCTCTGAATATGAAGTAGATACCTTAACCTATTTTGGAGATGGCATGTTTGAAGGAACTATTAATGGAAATGGGCATACTATCTACAATTTGCAAAAACCAATATTTAATGAAATAGAAAGAGCAACGATTAAAAACCTTGTAATAGAAAATGCTTATATAACAAGCAAAGTAGGTGTATGGCAAAAAGGATTTATTGCTAATGAAATTTATAATAAAACAGTTGTTAGCAATGTTCACATCAAAAATTCAACCATTTCTACTTATAAACAATTCTATACATTTGGACCAATAGCTGGAAGATTAAGTGGTAGTAGAGTTGAAAAATGTAGTGTTACCAATCTATCTATAGTAGCACAAAGAGGAGAGGGCTCTAGAAGAGTAGGTGGAATTGTTGGAGAAATAGGATATGGTTCAACCATAGAAGACTGTTATGTAACAGGAGAGATTCAAGGCTCTTGGGAAGTAGGAGGAATTGTTGGTGGTGTTCAAGATTCTATGTATCAACAAAATACCATTAAACATTGTATTGCAAAAGTAAATATCAATGGAACATCAGGACCAGGTAATGTAGGAGGAATTGCTGGAAATGCAAATGGTGCAGGAAGAATTAAACTAGTACAAAATATTAGTTTAGCACAAGGTAGCAAATCTTATAAAACACATGGAAGTGCTATTACATTAGACCCAGATACCTTCAATTATGAAATGATAGAATCCAACTTAACAGCAAATGCAGAAAATTCAAATGGACTCATTAAAGAATTTGCGAAAAATGAATTTAATGGAGATTTCTGCTTAGAACAAGCAGGATTTAGTAACCAAATTTGGAATTTAGATGATAAAAACTATGAAAACATACCAACTTTAAAAGGTTATGACCCAAATAGCAAACAAGAAGGGGCAACTACTGGAAACTATATTCCAGATGTAGAAAGATTAAAGAAGATGAGCGACTATGATCCAAACAAGGAAGTAGCCTATTCAAACCTATACAAATTAATGCCATTCTTTGACGCAAAATATTTGGTAGTAGATGGAGCAAGAATTAGTGAGGACGACGTTTTAAACCAAAAACAAATTAAAACCATTTTACCATATAATGCTAAAAATGAATTTGTATTAACTCTTACTGAAGAAAACTATCAAAGCATAGACCATATTAATGTAGTATTTGCAGATGATACTACAAAGCAATACCAATTAAAGTATAAAAATATGAATAACCATGTTGTTTCCTATAAACTAGAAGAACTAGGAATTGAATACAACTTTGATAAATATGTTTTGAAACAAGATTCAGAAGTTGTAAAAAAATTAGTGGACTATATTCTAACTTTAGATTATGACAAAGACTTAAAACCATTAGTAGCGCCAATCAACTTAGGAGACCGTATTTATAAAGATTTCTTTAATGAAACAATTAAAACAGAAGAAAGTGCAAAAGAATTTGTTTTAAACTTTTTAGGAAATGTAAATGGATATAGTATAACCATAGATAATCCTATTTTAGACCGATATATTTATGATTATTTAACCAAAATTACGAATAAGCTAAAACAATATATGTTTGCTTATAACTATTATTCACGTTTTTATGGCTTTAAAGTTAGTGACATGAAAGTAAGCGATATTGTATTCTTTAAAGGAGAACTATACAATACGGGTGTAAATACAAACAATTTAGTAAATTTATGTTTAGCAAGTACTTCATTAGGTTCTCATGTTTCTTACTTATTCTATGAAGAAAGCTTAGGACCTTGTGTTGGCTTTACAACAGTTAGTGAATTTGTGGAACACAATATTAAAATGTTTGCCAATAATCAAGAACCAAATGATTGGTTTGCAGAGAACTTTAATGGTATGTTAGTAGAAGTGCCAGCAAAAGGATATGAAGACAGTATTGATTATCGTGCTTGGACACAACTAAAGAA
>CANDRW010000057.1 GCA_947388675.1 uncultured Clostridium sp.
TGGTCAAGCGGTTAAGACATCGCCCTTTCACGGCGGAGACATGGGTTCGATTCCCGTCGGGGTCACCAAATATGCCACTTTAGCTCAGTTGGTAGAGCAACTGACTTGTAATCAGTAGGTCATCTGTTCGAATCAGATAAGTGGCTCCATTACTTAAAACTAGGCTTGTTGTATAACTTGTCTAGTTTTTTGAGTTCTAGAAAAGTGCGGCATAGCACTTGACGTAGATATCTTAACTGTTATAGTTTAGTGAATAAGAAAAATAAGTTTTGTAGTGTTAAATGTCAAAAAGAATATGAATATAGACAATATATTGATAGATGGAAAAAGCATGAGGAAAATGGGCTAAGAGGAGAATATCAAATTTTAATGCATATTCATTAACAAGTACATATAAAGGAGCTAATAGAAATTATGGAAGAAAACAAAGAAAGAAATATACAAAATAAAGTAATAGTAGTAACAGGTGGCTCAAGAGGAATTGGAGCTGCAATTATAAAAATGCTTGCAAACGAAGGATATAAGGTAATACTAAATTATAACCAGTCAAGGGAAATAGCAAAGAGAATAAAAGAAGAATTACAAAAACAAGGAAAGCAAATTGAGGTATTCAAGGCAGATGTATCTAAAAGAGAGGAAGCAAGAGAGTTAATTAAATTTGCAATAGAAAAATACAAAAAAATAGATGTATTAATTAATAATGCAGGAATAGCACAAGAGAAATTATTTACTCAAATAACAGATGAAGACTGGAATAAAATGATACAAACAAATCTAAATTCGGTATTTTATTGTACTCAAGAGGCTGTTCCTTGTATGATAGCAGCACAGCAAGGAACTATTATCAACATTTCATCTATTTGGGGTGTAACTGGTGGCTCGTGTGAAGTTCATTATAGTGTAGCAAAGGCTGGAATAGATGGAATGACAAAAGCGTTAGCGAAAGAACTTGGACCATCGCATATTAGAGTAAATAGTATTGCACCTGGAGCAATTGATACAGATATGAATAAGAATGTAACAAAGGAGGAATGGGAAGAGTTAAAACAAGAAATTCCGCTTGAAAGCATTGGAAAGGCAACTGATATTGCAAAATGTGCAAAATGGTTAATTGAAGATGAATATACTACAGGACAGGTGATTTCAGTTAATGGTGGTTGGTATATTTAAAAAACAAAGCGAAAACCTTGGTTTAACCAAGGTTTTATTTACTATTCGTTTGAAATTTTTCTTTTATAATTTCCTGAAATTAATTTAGGAAGATAAGTAATAACTTTGTAAATTGCTAAACGTATTTTTTTACTCCAAATGTATGACTTTCTTAACTTTCTAGGTGCGTCTAAAGTAGTATCCTCTTGTGCAACTAAAGCAAGTTCTACTTTTTCAATTGGGAATATATAATTTTGCCCACCATTGTTATCCCATTCACCTTTTTCATTTTTAAAACAGAAATTAAAAGTTTCACTAGAAAGCAACTCTATTTCAGCTTGAAAGCCTAACTCTGTTTTTTCCATTTTAACTTCGCCTAAGTCATTCCATTCTAGACCAAAACCATAATGAATAAATACTTCTTCTGCTTCTTCTTGAAAAAGATTACCTGCATAAGAAATTTTCACCTTTGTGTTTTCAACCAATTTATCTGTATTAAAGAAAATATTCTTTACTAATTCCATTTAATTTTCTCCTTATTTATCTCTTGTTTATCTATTTTGATATTATAATATTAAAAAATAGATTATTCAAGTGTTTCTGACAAAAAAACTAAAAATATCTTATAAAAAAGAAATGATAGTTTTACGTTTGAAACTATACACCAGCTATATCAGTACTTCCGACAACTTTACCAACAATATAAAAAGCATCTTTTGGGTCTAAACAAATATCAGGAATATCTACTCTGTTTTCTGACCTTAAAGCAATACCATCTTTACGAACAATAAATCTACGGATAAGATATTGATTTTGATAATAAAATAGTCCAATGTCTTTATTATCTAATGGTGTATTAAATTCTACATAAGCATAAGCATCTTTTTTTATTTTAGGTTCCATTGAAGTATCATTCATTTTTACAGCAACACAAGCTCCAGGAGCTGAAAGTGGACATTCGATAAAATTTCCAAGTAAATCTATGGCTGGAATTTTATCATAAGCGATATGATTTTCTACTTTGTAGCTTTCTTGTTCTTCTGTAATTTCTTTATCATAAGTATACATTATAGGTCTATAAGGAATACCCATTGTTTTGCACATGCTTTTAAGTACTTTGTGGCTAGGATTTCTTTCGCCTTTTTCAATATGTGTTAAATGTCCTGTATTGATATTAGTTCCCTTAGAAATACTGGCTTTTGTCAATTTCTTATCTTTACGAATATAAGCTATCATATGCCCTAACATAACATACCCCTCTTTTCCAAAATTTTCTAAACTAACAAAACTAAAATTTTCTAAGCAATAAATTGCAAAAAAATCTAAGTTTTACATAATTTATCTCTACGTCAATTGCATTTTCAAATGCAATTTCCTAGAGCTAAAATAATTATATTAAAAAAGAAAAAAATTGTCTAGTATAATTCAAGAAAATTTTCTAAAATCTGACAAAATATCATAGAATTTTTATTGTAAATATAAAATAACTGTGGTATATTATTTTGTAACAGAGTATATACTTATTTGAGGGAGAAAAATATGGAAGAAGAAGAAAATAAAAAAAATGAAAAGGCTACGGCTTCAATGGAAACAACAGAAGAAAAAGTTGAAAGTAAGGAAACACCAAAGACAGAAAAGCCAAAAAAGAATAGTAAAAAAACCACTAAAACAGAAACAGGTGAAAAAACAAAAAAAAGTACTAAAAAAGAACCGAAAGAGAGTGAGAAAAAAGAGAAGAAAGTAAGTGTAGAGGAGAATGGAAAAAAGCCAAAACAAAAAGAGAAAACTGTAAAAGAAAAAAGTACCCCGAAAGAGGAAAATGAAGTTGGAAAAAATAAAGAGGAAGATGTAAAACAAAGAATACAAGAAGTTGTAGGCTTAATAGAAGAACAAAAAGATAGTACATTAGAAAAAGAGAATAATCTAGATAAGCCAAAAGAAGAAGTAGCTAATCAAGTAAAAGTAGAAGAAATGAATGTTGAAAAAATAGAAATACCAGAAAAAGTAGAAATAGATAAGAAAGTAGAAAAACAGGAGAAAAAACCACAACAATTTGTGCCAGTAGAAACAAGAACAAAAGGAAGTAAAAAGGGAATTGTCATTACTCTTAGTATTATTGCAACAATAATAGTTATAGGTATATTTTCTGTTATTTTTGCTTTAACTAATATTAATAACAAAATTTTAAAGGGTGTTTCTATTTTAGGAATAGATGTTAGCAATTTAACTGTTGATGAAGCAAGACAGAGAATTAATGATGCGATTAATCAAAAATTTTCAAATGATAAAGATAGTTTAATATTAAAACATGGTGATTCAGAAGTAAGTGTAAATGCTAACACATTTAATGCAAAATTTGATGTAGATAATGCGGTAGCCGAAGCCTATAATATAGGAAGAGGCGGAAACATCATTGCGAATAATTATGAAATTCTATGGCTTAAATTTTTCCCAAGAGAGATTGAAGTAGAACTTCATTGGGACGATGAATTTATGAAAACTACTATTAGTGATATTAATTCAAAAATGAAAGATGCAGTAGTAGAATATAGTTACTATATTGAAGGAAAAACATTAATTGTCGTAAGTGGAAAAGAAGGATATGTAATTAAACAAGAAGAATTACAAAATCAAATTATTGCACAATTAGAAAATATTCATAATCCTTATCAAGAAATTGAAATACCAGTAGAGAAAAAGACTCCAAGTGAGATTAATTTAGAAAAAATAAGAAATGAAATTTATAAAGAGCCAAAAGATGCTTATATAGAAAAAAATCCAACCAAAGTACATGTGGAAGAAAGTGGAATAGATTTTGCAATTTCAATGGAAGATGCAAAGAAACTGATACAAGAAGAGAAAGAAGAATATGAAATTCCACTAAAAATAACTGCACCAAATAAAAAATTATCAGATTTAGGTGAAGAAGCATTTCCTGACCAAATTGCAACTTTTTCAACAATTTACGATGCAAGCGCTATTAACAGAGCTTATAATGTGGAACTAGCAACTAAAAAAATTAATGGAACAGTTATTATGCCAGGAGAAACATTCTCATATAATAAAACAGTAGGATCAAGAACAATTGAAGCAGGTTGGAAAGAAGGAACTGCTTATATCGCAGGAAAAGTAGTACCAAGCGTAGGTGGAGGGGTATGTCAAGTATCTTCAACATTATATAATACAGCTTTACTTGCCAATTTAGAAATTACAGAAAGAACAAATCATACTTTTACAGTTGATTATGTAGCAGCAAGTAGAGATGCAACAGTCTATTATGGTAGCTTAGATTTCTGCTTTAAAAATACGAGGACTTATCCAATTAAGATTGTAGCAACTGCTCAAAATGGAGTATGCAAAATTAGTTTCCATGGAATAAAAGAAGATGTAGAATATGAAATTATTTTGCAATCTAAGATAACTTCTTATATTAATAATACCACAACTTATAAAGAAGATCCTACTTTAGAAGTGGGAAAGGAAGTTGTAGAACAAATAGGATTTAATGGTTGTAGAAGTGAAGGATATAAAATTGTAAAATTGAATGGAAAAATTATTTCTCAAACATTACTATCTAAAGATACATATAGCCCACAAGAAAGAATTGTAAGAAGAGGAACAAAGCCAGTTAGTCAATAAAAAAATGAAAAGCTTATATATTATGAATTATTTCAATATATAGGCTTTTATTTTTATCTATTTTTTAAAATTACTCTTTCAATCCAAGCAAAAAGAAATTTGAATTCATCGTCAAATTTTTATTTTTGGGAAAAGGCTTAAAAATTATAGAAAACTACTTGACAAAAGGGAGGAAAGCGACTTATAATAATACTGTTCAAGTTTATATGCGCTATTAGCTCAGTTGGTAGAGCAGCAGACTCTTAATCTGATGGTCGGAGGTTCGACTCCTCTATGGCGCACCACAGACAATTTTCGTCGAACTTTTTGAAAGTCTTGATATACCTTAATTTTAAGACTATAAAAAATTTGATGAACACAAAAATCTTATTCCAACTCTTAGGAGTTGGACTTTTTTTGACTAAAACTATTGAAAAAAGGAGGTTTTTGTGATATTATGTTACATATTATTAAAAAACAAATCAATATGAGTGATGAATTACACTCTAAAATTAAGTGGGCGTGTCGTATAAACTCCATTAAACAACAACCCGAAATCATTGAGCGGGTGTTTAAGAATAATTGAACATACGAATTTAGCGTATGTAGAGCCCCATAGAGTAATCATAAATAACAAATTATTGTTATTCTTTAATGAACATGATTACTTCTACGTAACAGATTTAAGGACAAAGTATCCAATGTCCAAGTTACAAGAATACATATCATAGGAGAAAACGGCAAAACATTTTAGAGTTTTTAAAAATTATACTATATTGGTTTATTTGTGTTTTTAAAGAGAATTATAGAGATAGTTAATAATAAATATAAAACTCTAAAGTGCTAATAGCCAAATCTATGCTATGTGGCACTTTTTGCGTTATGCATATAATGATTTCTAATGGCTAAAGCCATAAGACAATCATTTATAGTTGCCTTTCTATTCATAATTTGGAAGGAGGAATATTTATAGAATGAATGGAGAAAAGAAAAAGGCAGGAATTTATATTCGTGTAAGTACAGAAGATCAAGCAAGGGAACGGATTTAGTTTAGGAGAACAGGAAGAAAAACTAAAACAACTTTGTAAATATAAAGAATATGAGATATTCAAAGTTTACAAAGATGCAGGAATATCAGCAAAAGATATGGAACACAGACCAGCTTTTCAACAAATGCTAACTGATATGAGAGCAGGAAAAATCAATTATATCGTATCCTATAAGTTAGATAGAGTTACAAGGTCTGTAAGAGATTTAGAGGTGCTAATATCAGACCTAGAAAAGCATAATTGTTACTTAGTGTGTGACAGAGACGAATCAATCGAGATATGAAAAAATTAGACATATAAGGATATTATCTAATTTATTAATTGAACATCCCACTCCTAAGTATAAGGATATTATATCTAATATAATATCAAAAATGGATTTGGAATCAATGGATGATGAAGCTTTTAGAAGTCGAACTGAACAAGATCTAATTACTAATAAAAGAATGTTGGATTTTTTACTTGATAACATATCTCAAGAAAACATGATAAATGATTTTTGTGAAACTATCTTATCTCAAGAAGACTGTATTTTAGAAGTACTTAGGTGCTTTGATTTTATCAATAAGAAAATTAAATTGAACAATACATTCTTAGAGAAACAATTATATTTTATTTTTAAATATTCCTACAATACAGATTTCGATATTGATGTAAAATGCAAATCATATTCAATATTAAGAATGTTACTAAAAACTAGTTATGAAATTAATATGCTTAATTTTATAAAAACTAACGCAAATATATGTACTTTTGAAGAAGCCAGAGAAATTGTTAATATTCTAAAGAATGAATCGATTGAAAAGCAATATATTAAAGAGATTAAAGAGAAATTATTAGAAAATAATAATTATAATGTACGAGGAATTACTAATAAATATCTTTAGATTTATCTGTTATTACCATATACTAATAAATTTTCTCAAAATGTTGACTTTTCTAAATTATTTGAGTATAATAATTATAGAAGATGAGCGACCACAGAAGTGTGGCGTGTCGCTAGAAATAGTTTTAAAAAATTAAAAGCATATCTCTATTGACCAGACAGAGATATGTTTTTTTTGCTGTCTAATTTTCTTATTGTAACAACAAGTGCCACAAATAAGGCAATAGCGACAACAGTTACCATTGCAAGTTCACCAAATAGTATGTATATAAAAGCCAAATAAACTTGTTCTAATAACATACGCATCGCCCCCTTTCGCAAGAAAGCGACAATCCACACTCTGTTTTACTCATCTTCTTGTAAAATTATACTGTACTTATAGATTAAAATCAAGTGATTATACGAAAATTTATTCACAATAATAAATATTAGGCTTTTTATTGGTATACTCTTCTAAATCAACTACCGTATAGTTACAATTTGGAAGATACTTTTGTATATCAGTCTTGATTTCATTATCGCAAATAATGTCTACATTTCTATCTCTACTTTCTCTCAAGAAATATTTAATTCTAACAATTTTTTCTGTATCTAAAAAATAGAATTTTGAAATATACTTATTAGTCCTATTCGTGTAATCACAAAAATTGTATTCTGCTAGATATGCCTCTGGATAGTATTTATCTAAAATTCGATTCCAATCTACATTATTCATATATTTTAACTTTTCCCTATTTTCAAGAGTATCTTTTAATATTAAAGTTTGGCTTTTTCCAAAGCAAAACTCACTTATATCAATATTACTAGTTTCATTTGTTAGTATAATAATATTTTGGTATTGAGCTTCTTTCTGTATATCATAAACAACTGAAATTAAATATCTTTTATCATTTTTCTTTGGAATATAGTAAACAAGATAATCTATCCCTCTTATATCTAATACTCCCATATATCTTCTAGCAGTAGTAGTATATACTTCTCTGTCTTTCATTTCAAAAGACGGAGTAAAAGTTACTGTATTACAGTTATGGTAAAATGCTCCTAAATTACTTAAATATTTTAATCTTGGAAAATATTTTTGATTCCTATTTAGCTTATTGTGTGCAATTCCAAATAGACTTAAATATTCCATACCGACTTTATCTAATACTAGATTTAACTTTATTCTTTTTAAGAACTTATTACTAACAAAATGTGATATTCTTTTTTTATAATATGACTTGCTACTAAAGAAATATTGCACATCATTTATATTTATATATTGATATCTTGCTATAAATTTTAATAATTCTTTCTCTTCATCATTTGGAAAATAGTTCAATTTAGTTCACCTCCAAAATGTTTATAAAATTATTCATTCAATTATACTTTGGTAGGATATCCGACAGCTTTCGCTATCGTCTACCTACCTCCACCACAAAAAGTGTCGCAATCTTTCCCTGAAAGTATTGATATTTTAATACTCTTTTAACTTAAAAAATGTCGTGATTTATTTCTTTGTTTTTGAGAAAATCACGACACTTTTTGCTACTGCAATTTTCTTTAATGCAGTGGCTATTTTTTATAAATATAAGTTAACCATATGTAATTTAAAATGTAACAGTTTGATACCTTGCTTTTTATTTCTCTAAAAAACTCTAAAAAATTATAAGTTTTTCATATTTTCTTAAAGTTATTCATTTTGAAATATTTTTCTACTTTTAATTCCAATTTTTAGCTAAAGATTAGGTGTTCCACAGAGTTATCTAAAGTTTAATAGAGCCTAATAGGAAAACAAATTATACTCCTCCTAATCCTATGGTACTAATTACTAGAACTTATGAAAATTACAACAAGCAAAAAGAAAGACATTATCAGAATAAAGGCCCTATTGCCTATCTTATATATCAATATGAGAAAATTTTCGGTATCAATACAGAAAATGCCTTAAAATCGAAAATGACAAGAATGACACCAACATTAATAGCAAAACTAAAACAACTGGATGAATTTTCTAATCAAGCAAGATTTTTAACAAGGTACAATATAAATACAAATCAAGATTTATTGAATTTTGAAAAATCAGCTTATGAAAAAGTAAATCCACTAAAAAGCAAAAGAGAAAACCTTTGGAAAAAGCATAAAAGAGCAAAAACAGATGAAGAAAAACAAGCAATAGAAAATGAAATTGTAGAACTATCAAAACAAATTACGCCTATTACAGAAGAAATAAGACATTGTAATAATATAAAGCAAAGAGTAAATAAAATTAAACAAGTTCAATTACATGCTCAAATGGAACAGGAAAAATCACAATTTGAAAAAGAGCAAGAAAAGAATAAAAAAGACAAAAGTAAAGCAAGATAGATTATTTTATAAAAAAATAAAACAAATTTTTGTAAAAAAGTCTTGTACTTTATAGAAAACTATAATAAAATAAGACATATTGAGGAATGGAGATGATTTTCAATGAATAAACTAGAAAAAAACGAAAATTATAATAATAAAACTTTTGAAGATATAAAGCATATTGATCAAAATGGAATTGAATTTTGCTATAATCAAATCTACTTTTACATTTGTGATAAGTTCTAGTTCTTCCACTTGAAAATTCACCATGTGACATATCAAATTCCTCATCATTTAATAGCATATATTTATATTTTTTAGAAACTTGATAGGATTTTGAATCCCATGTTGGATCTGCATTATACCACTTTCCATCTATTTGAACTTGGTTCCATGCATGACCTCCTCTTGGACCATACCCACCAACATATTGCGATTTCATTCCAATATATTTTAGTGCTTCATGAAGTATAAGTGCATAACCTGCACAAATTGCTTTACCATCTATTAGTCCACCATATAAACCAGCAGGATTCTTTCTTATTGCTTTCATTTCTTTATTATATTTATCTAAACCAAAAGGTGCTCTTGGATTTTGAAGTTTACTCTTGGCATTATTTGATTGTCTTATACAATTATGGTCATATGTCATCATGCTTGTTATTCTTGAGTATATTGTATAAAATCTATTTGCTTCACTCATTTCTTTTGGTATATCAGCTGTCAATTCTTCTATTTTGGCAATAATTGCAGAAATCTCACTAAATGAATATTCAATATTGCGAGAATCGTCTTCCTCATTAATTTTAAATTTCATGTCTGAATAGTTACTTAAATGTCTTTGAATATTTATTAAAAAATCTAAATTAAGTGCGCTAATATTATTTAATTGAAAAGTTAGCATACTAGAAGGAATAGTTACATCAAAATTAATTTGAGTTAATATTTCTAGTAATCCTATATTATTACCTTTAAATTGTTTCGCAACGAAATTAAAAGTTTTACTTTTGGTTTCATCATTGTTTAAACTATTTAATGCAATTGCTATTCCATAAGATGATTTTATTTTTCCGATAAACTTATATTTTTCATTGTCTGATATACTATTTAATAATTCCATTTGACAATTATAATCTTGTATTCTAGAAAAGTATTGTAATTTCTCTTGAGTAGAACTAGCTCTATTAAAAAGTCCCACTAATTCTGCATCTGATATACTTTCAATTTGTTTTTTATCTTTCACAATTATAACCTCTTTATACTATATTTCTGCTTTTTATTATAGCATAAAAGAAAACTTTTGCAAATGTATGTTAAAATCCTAATATCATTAAAAAGTTTTATTTTTTACTATTGTAATTTTTATTATTTTATGTTACATTAAATATAGTCAAAAAACAAGTTTGCAGATATAATACATGCAAACTATTGATATGACTACATTTAAGAGTTGAAAATATATATTTTTTGCCTGCTAGATTTCGCAAACGTGTCTAGTTAGGGCACCAAACAGGATTAAAATATTTTTTTAGGAACAATAGATTAAAAATACCTAATCTACTGTTCTATTTTTTTATTTACAAAAGAGGTTGTAACATACTTCATAAAGTAGTAAAATAAAAAGGAAGGGGTGATAATTATGTTAGAAATGTATCGAACAGATTTAAAAACAAATGAGACGAAAAAGACGACAGAATATGAAAAAGGAAATTGGATTAATATGATAGCCCCGACCGAAAATGAAATTAAAACAATTTGTGAAAAGTTACAAATACAAGAAGATTTTATTCGTTATGCATTAGATCCAGAAGAAAAGGCCAGAATTGATATTGAAGATGAAGATAATACCATTTTGTTTATTGTTGATATTCCAATTCGTGAAAAAGAGGGAGATAGTATGATTTATAGTACTATGCCAATTGGAATTATTTTTGTAAGAGATGATTATTTTATTACAGTTTCTCTTAAACAAAATTCTATTATTCAAGATATGACGAAAAATAAAATGAAAACTATTATTACTTATAAAAAGAGTAGATTTTTATTGCAATTATTATATGCCAATTCCGCTTTATATCTTACATTATTAAAGAAGATTAATAAAGAAACAGAAATTGCAGAGTCAGTATTAAAAGATTCTATGAAAAATAAAGAATTGTTGAAATTATTAAGTTTAGAGAAAAGTTTAGTGTATTTTACTACTTCTTTAAAATCGAATGAAGTTGTTATGGAAAAAACGATGAGAGGTAAAATTATTAAACTTTATGAAGAAGATGAGGATATATTAGAAGACTCTATTATTGAAAATAAACAAGCAATTGAAATGGCTAAAATATATAGTGATATTTTAAATGGAACTATGGATGCCTATGCATCTATTATATCCAATAATCTAAACAGAGTAATGAAATATTTAACATCTATTACCATCATTTTAGCAATTCCTACCATGGTTGCTAGTTATTGGGGAATGAATGTAAGAGTACCACTTCAAGAAAATCCATGGGGATTTCCAATCATTTTCATATTTTCCATTATGATAGCAATTATTGCAACTATATGGCTTGGAAAAAAGGATATGCTAAGGTAAAAGTATAAAAATGAAAAAAATACATATACTAACAAAGAATAATTCTTTTATTTAGAGGAGGTATAGGTAATGAAAATTATAGATAAAATTGCATTAGTCCTAGTTATTATAGGTGCTATTGTATGGGGCATTATCGGAATTTTCAATTATAATATAGTAGATGCACTATTTGGAGTAGGTTCTATTATTAGTAAGATTATTTATATACTAGTTGGAATTTCAGGATTATGGGCTATAAAAATATTATTTGATAGATAAAAAGAAAAAATACAATTTATTATGAAAATAATAGGTTGTATTTTTGGTATTTTCTCTAGCCATATAGGCTTTTGTATGATATAATGTGACGAAAGAATTTCAAAAAGGGAGGAAACAAAATGCTTACTGCAACAGGTGTAACAGTTCGATTTGGAAAAAGAACGTTATTTGAAGATGTAAATATTAAATTTAATAAAGAATGTTGCTATGGAATTATTGGAGCAAATGGAGCAGGAAAATCTACTTTCTTAAAGGTATTATCAGGAGAAATAGAAGCCAGTAAAGGAGAAGTATCTAAAGAAAAAAATGAGAGAATTTCTGTATTAAAACAAGACCACTTTGCTTTTGAGCAATATACAGTTATGGACACTGTTATTATGGGAAATAATGAATTGTACCAAATTATGAAAGAAAAAGATGAAATCTATGCTAAGCCTGACTTTTCAGAAGCGGATGGAATGAGAGCAGCAAAACTAGAAGAGAAATTTAGTGAACTAGATGGATGGAATGCAGAAGCAGATGGTGCAGTATTATTAAATGATTTAGGGATTGAATCAGAGAAACACTATAAATTAATGAGTGAACTAGAAGCAAAGGATAAAGTAAAAGTTCTTTTAGCACAAGCATTATTTGGAAATCCAGACATTTTGCTATTAGACGAGCCTACCAATGACTTAGATTTAAAAAGTATTAATTGGTTAGAAGAATTTTTAATTAACTTTGAAAATACAGTTATCGTTGTATCACATGATAGATATTTCTTAAATAAGGTATGTACTCATATTGCAGACGTGGACTTTGGAAAAATTAAAGTATATCCAGGAAATTATGACTTCTGGTATGAGTCTAGCCAATTAGCATTAAAACAAATGAAAGATGCAAATAAAAAGAAAGAAGAAAAAATCAAAGAATTACAAGAGTTTATTGCAAGATTTAGTGCGAATGCTTCTAAATCAAAACAAGCAACTTCTAGAAAGAAGACATTAGAGAAGATAGAATTAGATGAGATTAAGCCATCG
>CANDRW010000058.1 GCA_947388675.1 uncultured Clostridium sp.
TAGCTATTATTAAGTGAAAAAATTCTGGAAAATTCATTTTTCTAAAATATTCTAACCATAATACCCAAAGTGGAATAAGAACTGCTAAAAAATAGATAAAAACTCTAAAGAATGCATTTAAAGTAGTCGTCAAAAACAACTCTACAAAATTAATGGCAATTCCTATAAATTCACAAACAAGTATGATAATATAACTAGTATCATTTTTATGAATTAATTTCATAAAAATGATCGTAAAAAGTGCAATTGCTATTAAATTAAAAAATATTTTTTCAACAATCATATTAGTTCCTTCTTTTTTCCATTTTATACTGCTTTTACTGCTATCTTTTCTTCATATTGTTTCATACATTTTTCAATAATTTCTTCTGCCTCCTTTCTTCCTAACATTTCATCTACCGAAGTTTGTTTTCCTTCTAATTGTTTATATACTTCAAAAAAATGCTTAATTTCCGAAGAAATTTGCATTGGAACCTCACTAATATCTTGATAACAATTTAGAAAAGGATCTTGTTTGCAAATGGCTATCACTTTTTCATCTCTTTCATGATTATCTGTCATGATTAATACTCCAATAGGATAACATTCTACTAAAGTAAGTGGTGTAATTTCTTCTTGGCATAATACTAGTACATCTAATGGGTCATGGTCATCTGCATAAGTCCTAGGAATGAATCCATAATTTGCTGGATAGTGTGTTGAAGTATATAACACTCTATCTAACCTTAACATTCCCGTTTCTTTATCTAGTTCATATTTATTTCTGCCATTTTTACTAATTTCAATAACAGTAACAAAATCATCTTTTTTAATTCTTTCTTCTGGAATATCATGCCATATATTCATTGTTTCACCTTCTCCTTTCTATTTTGTTTTTGTATTTCTTTATATATCTTTTTACATATTTCTGAAAATTTGGTCTGAGCAATAAAACCTAAAGACTGGCTAGTTAAATAGTTGTCTGTTCCTGCTAAATGATTCCATTCTTTTTCAGTAGGAACTTCTTTTTTTTCTTTAATTAGTTCTGTTAGGGCCGTTATGCTTTTTTGATAATATTGTTCATAATTTGCCATAAATTGACCTCATTTCCTTTATTTTTTCTCATTTTAACATTATACGATAATGAAGTCAATGCATTTTTCAGCTATACCAATTTATTTTATGCTATTATTTTTCTAATATAACTTTTTGGCTTTTTTATATTTTTTATCACTTTTTTTAATTTGCTTTTCTTTTAAAAAAAGTGTAATATAATCATGAGGAAAATATAAGGAGATATACAAATGAAGCAAAAATTAATTACAATCATATTAACTATAATTACTATACTAGCCCCATTATTAATTGTTCCAAATTTTCTAAATACGAATTATAATATTCTTAAATTATGGACTTTATTAATTTGTAGTTTCTTATTAATCATTCTTTTATTGTGTCAATATAAAGATTTAAAAATCGATAAAGAGGATATTTGTATTTTCATTTTTTTAGGTTTCGTTTGCATCAGTACCTTTTTATCAAGTGATATTTCTAAGTCTCTCTTTGGAGAAGAAAATAGGTATGAAGGTTTCCTCATGTTTGTTGCTTACGCCTGCATTTATTTTTCTTCAAAAAAGTATTTTAAATTTGAAAAAATAACTGAATTTTCTAATATTCTGTTTATTGTCTCCATGTTAATTGGAATTTTAGGAATCTTTCAAAACTACATTATAGCTGAAGATTTAAAACCATTATTTAGTAAAGGAATTTGTTCTACTTTCGGAAATTCTAATTTTTTTGGTAGTTTTATTAGTCTAGTCTTACCAATAACTATCTCCTTTTTCATTTTGAAAGGAAATAGAAAAAGTTTCCTATTAGCTCTAGTTATGTTTTTTAATATGCTTTCCTCTGGAACTAGAAGCGCTTGGGTGGCTTTTGGAGTAATAGCATTATTAGGCATTTGCTATTTGATAAAACAAAAAAACAAAACTTATTATAAAAGATTTTTTCAATTGCTATTATGTTTTATTCTTATTTTTGTATTTATATTAGTTGACCCTAAATCTGTTATGAAGGATAAATTTGCTCAAATGAAAAATGATTTCAATGCCTCTCTTCATGATGGTTTAGATGGTAATATGGGTTCTGGCAGAATAGAAATATGGGAAATGACATTAAAGTTAATTGTGCAAAAGCCTGTATTTGGTTGTGGAACTGATAATTTGCAACTAGGATTGAGTACAAATTGTACAGAAAACTTTAATCAATTTGTTTCTCGTACTTTGACTATACCAGATAAAGCCCATAATGAATATTTGCATATTGCAGCAACAATTGGCCTACCTGCATTAATTGTATATTTGATATTTATTAGCATGATTTTATGGAAAAGAGTAAGACATATGTTGAACGACAGTACCTCTTTTGTCATCAGCCTTATTCTAATTAGTTATTTAGTACAAGCATTTTTTAATATTAGTACAATTGGTGTTGCACCTTTGTTTTGGATGCTTTTAGGGTTGGTAGATAACCAAGATTTTGTAAACAGTTTCAAATGATAAAAAATATTTTAATTTAGTCTTGACATTGTAGCTATAAATGTAGTACAATATGTGATGTCAGTTCAATAAATGTAGATGTGGCGGAACTGGCAGACGCACAGGACTTAAAATCCTGCGGTTGAATAAACCGTGCCGGTTCGATTCCGGCCATCTGCACCATTAGAACCTCAAGTGTTTCGTAAGATTAAGCTTGAGGTTTTAATTTTAAAAATAGTGCAAAGTTCTAACAAAAGTTCTAACACTTTTCCAAAATTAGAATTTTTATAAATAGTTAGAAATGTATTTTTAAGACAGATTACCTAAATAGCGAGTTCGGTAATTTGTTCTTTTTTTGTATCTAATGCAAGTTTATCACTAATAACACTTGCAGAAATTCTTTTGTTTTCTATATCAGCGTGTGCATATCTTAAAGTAGTTTGAAAATTAGAATGACCTAGCCATATTTGTATGTCTTTAACTGGTACACCATTTTGAATTAATAGAGTACCACAACTATGTCTTAAATCATGTAGTCTAATATGCCTTAAATTATTATCTTCTAATACCTTGCTAAAAGTTTGTGTTACATATCCTGGCTTCATTAGTTCTCCACTTTCCATTAAACATATATAGTCTTTATAGTCATTACAATAAGTATCACCATAGAATTTTTTATTTTCTACATACTTGTCTTTATACTTTTGTAATAAATCAGTAATAAAATCAAATAAAGGTAAAGTTCTATAACCTGAATCACTTTTTGCTCTGTCCTTAAAAATAAATTGTGTAACACCATCTATTTTTCCTCGACCTACTGTATGTCTAATTGTTAATGTCTTAGCCCTAAAATCAATTGCATCCCATTTAATTCCTATTACTTCTTCTCGTCTTAACCCATATACACCTGCAATAATTACTGGCAATTCAATAGGTGTAAATTTTATGATTCCATTAATTGTAATAACTCATCTTGCGTATAATAATCTGCTGTATATTCTTTTACCTTTATAGGTTCTAATTTAGTGGCTAGATTACTATCAATAATCTCATTGATTACTGCACTTTTTAAGGCTTTACTAATATTTGCCCTATAATGCTTTATTGTATTTCCAGAAAGTCCTTCGGCAAATAACAAATCAAAAAAGTCCTGAATGTGTTTTGGCTTCAAATCAATTAATTTGATTTTCTTTGCTTTAAAGTATTTATATAATCTACCTTTAATCACTTGTTCATAGCCTATATAGGTTGTTTTCTCTACTTTTCCTTTTTGTTTTTCTAGCCATTCTAACATATAATCACAAAATAAAATATTTCTGTATTTCTCATATATATTTGGATCTCTTAACTGTATTTTTGATTTTTGTTCGTATTCCATTTTAAATTGTTCTAATTTTTCTTCAGCCTTTTTCTTGTTTCCTTTTATCGTATAACCTGTAGGAATCCATTTGGGCTTTCTTTTCCCATAGTCATCATATAAATTTAAAACGGCATAATAAGGACCTTTCTTTTTCTGTAAGCTACCTGTTATCATTTTACTCCTTTCTGTTGTAACAGTTTATATTTAACTTATTATTGATATTGGTTGTATTGTATCACAATAATAATAAAATTCCTATTGGTCTGCTATCATATATTTGATAACATTAACTTTAGGAATTTTATATTCTCTGCCAACTTTCTTTGCTTTTATAGTATTTTGTCTTAATAATCTATATGCTAGCGTGACTCCAATCCCTAGCATATTTTTCATTTGTGTAATATTTAATAAATCTGGATAATCTTTAAACATTACATCATAACATTCCTTAATATTATTCATATTGGCTAATCCTCCTTTCCTAAAATTTCACAATAAAAAAAGATTTATTAAGTAACTCTAATAAATCTATTAATAACTACAAATACATCGTTTCTTACATTAGAAAAATTTCGATAAGTGGAAAAAAGAGGCACAAGCAAAGATAAAACTATTCAAACAAGGTAAGTTAGATGCAGAGGCTTTGTATGAGTGGATGGAGAAGAATAAATAATAATATAATCATTTATTACTGGAGTTAAATCAATATGAAAATGGAATATATACTAATAAAAAACAAAAAAGTTAAAAAATCTAAAGAAGGGAATTTTATTACCGTACCTTCATCTCCTTTAACTTTAATCGAAAAAAATTTCGATGAAGTTAACATTAATAAAACAAGTAATGTAGAAGAAGAATTATTAAGAAGTAATTGGGATGGACAATTTTCTATTAATGATACAAAGGCAACTTTTGGTATTAAACAATATTCTAAACATAAGCTGTCATATTTAAGTATCTCTGTCAAAGGTAATAATATAACTAATCTAGAATTAATTGATGAAAAGATAAACTCTATTATGGCTAATGATTACATCATAATTACTTCCTATGATTATATCTCTGAATTTTATTGTAATAAAATATATAGAAAATTAAATAACTTTGAGAGGAAATTAAAAGAATTAATGTTTGATGTATATACATTTTCTTATGGTATGAATTATTATGAAAAAAATTTTAGTGACGAGTTAAAACTAAAAGTAAAAAAAATTACGAGATACGTCAATATCCTCCGAAGCCAAAGACATCGAACAATTAAAGCAATCATTATACGCCTTAGACTACAACGATATAATAAAACTTTTATTTACTCCCAAATGGTTAGATGATGATGAAAAAGATAAAATAGATCTAATAAGCCAAATCAAAAACAAAGAAATGTCGTCTAAGCAATTAATTAACTATATAAATACAATTAAACCCAAATCTGATTGGGATAGATTATTTGTACCGCAAATTGGAAAAATGTCAAATATTGAAGAGGCTATAGATGAGTTAAGAGAATTAAGAAATAGAGTTGCTCACTGTAAATTTTTTAGAAAAAAGCACTACAAAACCTGTTTGCGTTTATTAAGAACATTAAATAGAAAAGTAAATAAAGCTTTAAAAGTTGTAATGTCTATAGATTTTCAAGAATTAAATTCAGAATATGCATATAATTCTTTAGAAATATTAAGTAATAGCATAAAAGAATTCGGAAAAGGTATTAGCGAAATAATTCTTAGTTCTCTTGAACCACTAACAACAATGGCAGTCAATTCTACGTCTAATGCATTAAAAAGATTAGCTGATAGTATTGTACCAGCTTTATTCTACTCATTTCCTAATTCTAAGACCACTATAAATGGATTTAAAAGGGAAAAAAATAAAAAGTACACTAAAAATGTATAAACTATTATTTTCATATTAGAAATAAAGTATAATAACCTTATCCTTTTCAAAGGAAATCTTTGAGAAAGGAGGTTTTACACAATGAACTACCCAGAGTTAATTTGGCATTTGATTGAAATGTTGTTGCAAAAAGATGAAAAGACAAGTCAGTCAAAAGCTGATGAAGTCAAAGACAACACATCAAATAGTCAAGAGCAAGATGAGGTTTAGATAACCGAAAAAGGAAGTATAGCACTACCACATCGCTATACTTTCTTTTTTATAAAAAAAGAACTAAGTGCTACCACACACTCAGCTCTGTTTTACTATATGAACTACCTTTTGTTTACTTAATTAAGCTAAATATAGTATACTATATTTTTTATTATATGTCAAACCAAATTTTAATATTCATAAAATTCTCAAAAAATCGACTTTTTTAATCTTCTTCCACATCTTTAAATAACTTATCAGTAAAAAAATCATTTAATTCAATGCCTAACCCCTCACATATATGAAGTAGAGTAACAAGTTTAGGACTTTGACTTTTTCCATTGATAAAACTGCTTAATGTAGAATATGAAATTCCAGATTCTAAAGATAATTTATGCAAAGTTATACTTCTTTCCTCTGCTAAATTGATAATTCGTTGCCTTACTGCCTCTGAAAGTTGCATCCTATCCCTCTTTTCTTAATTTTAAGAAAAGTATATCAATATTAACGAAAAAACGTCGACGAAAAATCGCCAAAAATTATTGACTCATCTCTAATAAAGAGATAAAATGTAGACGAAAAATCGTTAATGAAGGTGGAAATGTGGTAACATTAAAAGAAATCAGTAACTATATTAATGATGATATGTTACAAACTATTTATGAAACTAGAGAAGATGAAATCTGCGAATTAAGATCTACCGAAAACATCGAAAGGAATACAATTTTGAAAGAAAATCCAATGGATTACGATAGGCTTTTGCTAATTATTCAAAATTTGCCTCCTCATTTTTGTAATACAAGAGAGGCAATTATCCAAGCACTAGAAGAATATACAAAGAGAGAAAATGCCTTGACATCTTATGAGAATGAAAAATTTTATAAAGCAGGTTTTTGCGATGGGATTAGAACTATTATAGAAACTTTAAAGAAAAATTGAATTATTGCTTTTTTGTATTGAATACATCAGCAGAAACCTTAAAAATTTTTGCAAATGCAAATAACTCAAAATCTTGAACTAACCTATTATTAGTTTCAATTTTTGAAATTTCTTTTGCAGTTAGTTCAATACCTTGTAATTGTAATTTTTCTGCTAAGTCTTGTTGTGATAAATTTGACTTTAATCGTAATTCTCTTAATTTAGAACCAGATATATTTTTAAAATTATTATATTTATTGATTTTCATTTTCTCACCCATTCGCTTTATTATAGATAGTATTGTACTATTATTTTTTTATATACATATCTCTAATAAAGCGAACTAGTGGTAATAATATTTTTCATAATGTAATTTCTACATCTTCTTTTTCCTTTTCATATCTTATTTGTTCTTCTGCATCCATAAAAGTATGAGTTTCCTTTTCAAAATCTCTAATAAGGTTATCTTCTTCAGGAATAGCAAATCTTTTACTAATCCAATGAATAAACTTTTTAATTGTCTTTTTGAAAGTAATAATCACTCTATTCAAATATTTATTCTCTTTTATTAAGTCATCATACTTCCTCTCAAGTGTGGGAGTATGTTTTTTCGCAAATAACCACAGCTAAGGCACCAAATTTTATAATTTTTTAAGATATTGTAGATTATCATACAATATCTTAATTTATTTCAAAGTACTGCAAATACTATCTTTTAGAGGTAGTATTTATTTTTTTGTTTATCTTAAAATATCATAAATTATCATAGAATATTTTAGCTTACTCCATTAAAATTGATTTTCAATTCCATTAAAAAATATAAATATGAGAATAAACACTTGCAACTGACTAATTCGCTCATTTGCACCCATAGAAACAGAAAGTTAAATTTTCTGTTTCTTTTTTATTATAAATTATCAAAAAAAGAAGAAACCTTTTAAAAGTTTCTTCTTTCATATGAATTCATATAATTTATATAAATTTCAAATTATTTTTTATTAACTAAATCTTTTAATGCTTTTCCAGCTTTGAATACAGGTGCTTTAGATGCAGGAATTTTGATTTCTTCCTTAGTTTGTGGGTTTCTTCCTTTTCTAGCAGCTCTTTTTCTTACTTCAAAAGATCCAAATCCAACTAATTGAACTTTGTCTCCTTTTACTAATGTGTCTGTTACAACGCTTGTGAATGCGTTTAATGCTGCTTCAGCATCTTTCTTTGTTGCTCCTGTCTTAGCTGCCATAGCTGCGATTAATTCTGATTTGTTCATTTCACATACCTCCTATAAGATTTTGAATATGTAGAACTTCTTCTACTATTATCATTATTCGGCATTCTTTTCCAAAATCCTTCTTTTTTCTTTTTATTTTTTTCGGTGAAACCTAGCTTTTTGTAAGTTTATACCATTTCTGTTTTGAAAAATCCACTGTTTTAGCATTGTTCGGCGGTTTCCATACAGCCTAGCCATTTCTAAAAAAATCGTAAAACTTTTTTCCGAATGGCATCATATAATACTCTTCTTTTGAAAAAATTCGGAGTACTATAAGCATTATTAAGTAAATAATAACTGCTATCCCCAATCCTATGACTGTAGTTA
This sequence comes from uncultured Clostridium sp., assembly GCA_947388675.1. Taxonomy (GTDB): domain Bacteria; phylum Bacillota; class Clostridia; order TANB77; family CAG-508; genus CAG-273. The sequence continues at coordinate 8,474 of CANDRW010000058.1, forward strand.
AACTACCACTTCCCATTTTTGATAAGAAAAATAAATATGATTGATAGGAAACTCCACCCATAACAGCCACTGCTAAAAATGGTTTTATAATAAATTTCTTACAGTCTAATTTTAAATTAATTTCCTTTTTCAAAACATAAAACTGAATGATAACAGATACCATATGGCAAACTGCTGTTGCTAATGCCGCTCCAGCTGTTCCACCTAAAATAAATTTTTGTGGAGCAATTGGAATTAATAGTAAATTCAAAATTAGTTTAATAACAACTCCCACTCCTAAACTAATGGCTGGTGTCATCATTTTTCCTAATCCATGTAAAGTTCCACATATAGTTTGCTCTAAAACAATAAAAATTATACTAAAACAACTAATTTGATAAATAAAACTTCCAGAAGTAGCATTTGGAAATAATAATTTCAAGATTGGTTCTGCAAATAAAATCATACCTATCATAAATGGTAATCCAACAAGAATTGTTACTAAAATAGAAAAGGAAACTCTTTTACGAATAGTTGCTATGTCTCCAATTGCTTTTGCTGAAGAAATGGATGGAACCAAAGCTGTAGCAAATGCCATATTAAAAGACATAGGAAGTGTCACTAAAGTATCTACTTTACCACTTAAGATACCATACTCAATTTTCGCTGCTTCTTCACTCAAAAAATTTTTCAGTCCTCTTACTACTGTCATAGAATCTATATTTTTATTAATGGTTCCCATAATTCCTGTTAATGACATAGGAATAGAAACAGCTAAAATTTGTTTTAATGTTTTTCGTATTCTAGTTGGTTTATAATTGACTGTGCTTTTAATTTCCCATGCAATCTCTTGTTTAAAACTTTTATAATAACGATATAAATAACTAAAACATAACATTGTAGCTAGTGTAGTTGCTAAATTTGCCCCTGCAGCCATAACAGCTGTATCTACTCCTGATACGATGCTGATAATTTCTACTAAGATGACAGAAAGAATTGTTTTAAAAAACTGCTCTAAAGTTTGGGAATTTGCTGTTACTTTCAAATTTTCTCTTCCATTGAAATAGCCTTTAATAACGCAAGAAATTGACACAAAAAAGATAGAAGGTGAAAGTGCTACTAAAGTTAACTCTGCTTCTGGAATTTGTAAAAAATTTTGGCTAATGGTTCTTGCACCTAAAAACAAAATACAGCTACAGGCAAATCCTAATATTCCAAATGTAACAAGTGCTATCTTGAAAGTTTTATAAGCTCCTTTATGATCCCCTATTGCCACTTTTTCAGAAATCAACTTTGAAACTGCATTTGGTACACCTATGGACGAAACCGTTAAAAACAATGCATAAATTTGAAATCCACTGCTATAAATAGCATTTCCCTTGTCCCCAAAGCCCTCTCTATTGGTTAAATAGAGTTTATAAACTACCCCTAAAATTTTCACTAAAATTTGAGACATCATTAGGACAAAAACGCCCTTCATAAAACTTTCTTTTTGCACTCGTTTTGTTCTCATCTGTTCCTCTTCCCTTTGTTACTTTTGTTTTAAGTTTATGCAATAAATTTCGCAAAAATACTTGTTTTTTTAGCTATTTTATAGGATAATATATATGTATAATTAGATTATAAAGAAAGTGGTGAACTTTTTGAAATTAATAGATAAATTTTTAAAAACTTTGAAAACAGATAGAAATACTTTTGTGACCTATATATTGACTTTAATTTCAGCCTATATTGTAATAGATAGAATTGTAGAATTACTTTTCATTATCTTTACAGGCGTAGCTTATTCTTATTGGGGACCTATTCAATATTTCTTAGCACTCGCTTGTCTCGCTTTTGCCTTTTTCTTTTCAGGTCCTTCCAAGTTTGCAAAAGCAGATGTTAATAAACTACGAATTTTCCACTCATTTGTTATCTCTTTCTATATTGTAGGTTTATCAGCAGTAGTACAATGGGTAAACCAAGCCATTTGGATAGGCTTATTATCAGTACCAAATTATGTGGAATTTGCTCAAGAATTCTATTATTTGTTTGGACCTGCATTTACAGCATTAGGTTTATACTTTCCTTTAGTTAGTTTTTATAAGCTCCTAAAATGGATTGTATTTAAGATTAATGATACCAAAGACATTCGTGACTCTATTTTCGATTATCCTGGAATTGGATTGACTTCTGATAAAGAAAAACATGGTGTTTATACTTGTGAAGTAAAAGTTTGTGTAGATTCTGAAAGTGGTGTAGATGTCTGTATTCCTGAAAGTAAACGTTTTGAATCTTTCTTAATTGTCGGTGTTTCAGGTTCTGGTAAAACAACAATGGTTTATGAACCAATGCTTGCAAGGGATATTGAAAGAAAGTCTTTCTTTAAAGAAGTTTCAAAAGAAATGGGATTTACAGCATTAAAAACAGGTTTAGCAGTTTTGAATTGCCCTTATGATAATGAATACATTAATGAGCATTTTAGTTTAAATATGTTAGTACCAAATCCTGATAAATTAGATACGTATAAAGCATATATGAAAAAGATGATTATCAGTAGTTCTAGTGATAGAATTGTTTATCGTAATATGGGAATTACCTATATTTCAGATGAACATGAATCAGTAGAAAAAATCAAGAAAGTAGCAGATAATTACCAAATTCCTGTACACTTGATTGATCCAAATCGTTTAGACTCACCTGGTTTAAACCCATTTGTTTATGATGATCCAATCAAAACAGGCGTTGCCATTTCCTCTGTATTAAAAGGCTTATATATGCATACAAGACCTGATACAGAACTTGCATTTAGAGAAAATGAGGCTATTCAAATTGTTGAGAATTTATCTATTTTATTAAAAGAAATGTATCCTATTTTACATGATGGTATGCTTCCAAATTTAGAAGACTTGTTAAATATGCTTACAGACTTCACTTTAGTAGAAAATATGACTGAACAAATGAAGCAAATCCCTGAAATGGCAGAAAAATATCGTATTTTGATTAAGTACTTTGAAAATAACTTTTATAAAACTGGTAAGAATTTATTTAATACCAAAAGATCTGTTACTACAGCATCTTCTGAATTAGATAATTTACTAAGATATCCTGGAGTTAAAAATATTTTATGTAATAGATCTAACAATTTAAACTACGACAAAGTTTTAGCTGATGGTGAAATCATATTGTTCTGTACTCGTAGAGGAGATTTAGGTGAAACTGCTCATAAAGCATTTGGATTATTCTTTATTTTATTAATGCAACAGTCTATCCTTTCTAGACCAGGGAATGATAGTAATCGTATTCCTCACTTCTTATACATTGATGATTTCCCAGCTTATATTTGTAAAGCTACTGAACCAATTTATACTTTATATAGAAAATTTAAAGTAGCTACAGTATTAGACTCTCAAAACTTATCTCAATTAAGAGGCGATGTATATGCAGACCATAGAGGAGATTACTTTAAAGATTTAATTTTATCTAATACAGTTAATAAATTTATCTTTGGTAATGCTACTCCTGAAGATGTTAAATGGTGGGAAACTGCAATGCAAGACAAAAGAGAATGGACTTTTAATAATACCTATAATACCGATAAAGTAGAATATGATCCTAAAAAAGGTAATATTGAATTCAAATGGAAACCTAACTATGCAGCTGGTAAAATTATGGCTTTAAAAAATGGTCAAGTTATTTATAAAGTGAAAAAGACTAATGGACAAAGTTGGGTTAATAAAGGCAAAGTAGAAGCTATGGAGTCTAAATATAAAGATGCTCAAAAAATTAAAAAATACGACTTTACTAAATTTACTAGTGGTATTTCCAATATAGAATCTGCTACTCGAAAGATATTAAATAAAAATAGAGGTAATTATCCAGCAGCTACAACAAGTAATAATAATTATGATGTTGGTCGCGAGATTGCCCCTATTCAGACAGATACTTCTGATTCTAAATTTTTATTTAATAATGATGAAGCCATTGTTGTAAATTTCAAAAAGAAAAATGAAGAATAATAGAAGTGGAAAAAGGGACGGTTCTCCTTTCCAAGTTTTTGCAAAAACTTGGAAAGGAGAA
>CANDRW010000059.1 GCA_947388675.1 uncultured Clostridium sp.
CTTTTCCTACTGTACTTGCAGAGCATACCCCTGCAGTCCACTCCCATCTATTTCCTGGTACATATACTCCTGTTACATTTCCTGTAGTGGATTTAACAGGTGCATCGGCTAGTTTTCCGCTCCATCCGAATCCAGATGCAGATAAAATAGCCATTGCTCCGTATTCTGTTGTTCTCATCATGTGCACATCGATATTATTACTACTACTTGCAACTAATGTACTTGTATTTATCGTCTCATTTAACCCCATTGTCTGTCCACTTGTCTCCATCTCTCTGATACTTTGTATCCAGCTAGCTCCTGTTGCTTCTTTTCCTTTGCTATGCGTTGTTGGATTGGCCTGTAAGGCTGCTTTGCTTGCGCTTCCGCTTAGAGTTAACATACCTAATAACAAGGTACTTGTTACTAAAACTTGTTTTAATTTTTTTGTATTTTTCATCTTTTTTACCTTTTCCTTTCTTTTGTTATTTTTTGTTCTTTCCTTAATTTTTATACATTAACTCCTTCTTTGACATATTTTTCCTTCTTTTTTGTTGTTTTTCAATGTATATTTTATTAAGTTTTATATTAATATTTTATTCAATTTTATACATAATATTTTTCTAAGTCAATATAATTTCAAAAAATTATTAATAAAATTTTTATTAATTTTTATTTTAACATTTTGTTTTAAATTGTCTTTTTTTGAGATAAATTGTGGATAATATGGATAGAATAAAAATTGTGAGGGGGAGTATATATTATGACTTGTATGGAATTAGTAGGATTCAATACCAAATGGTATCGTTATCAAAATCATATGACGCAAGAACAATATGCTAAAAAGACAAACTTCAAAATGGCGTATATTAGTATAGTAGAAAGTGGAAATGCAAATTTGACTTGCAAAAACATTGATATTATTGCAAAATCTTTTGGCATTTCTCCCACCTTGTTATTTAGCGAAGAAACTGCAAAACTCGCAAAAAAATTACCTACTAGATTAGATTTATATCAAAGAGCACAAGAAGCATAGAAGAATTTAAAATACAATAAAAAAGGACATTCATTTTTGAATGTCTTTTTCGATACTTCCTCTTTTATTTTGTTATTATTGAATACCATATTTCTTTTTAAATCTATCTGCTCTACCACCAGTTGTTTCTCTTTTTAAGTTTCCAGTCCAAAATGGATGACATTTTGAGCAAATATCAACTTTCATATCACCTTTTGTTGAATTTGTTTTCATACTATTTCCACATGCACATGTGATAGTTGCTTCTGTATAATTTGGATGTATTCCTTCTCTCATTGTCTTCTCCCCTCCTTAACTATTTTTTATTTTGTTCTTGCATATATTGAACAGAGGCTTTTACTTCTTGTTCCATAGATGCTTTATGTACTAATTTATTAATAACATTAAATAAGCATGCAATGATTAAAACAAACAATAAAATCTTTTTCCACGTTTTGGCTAGCATACGCTTCCTCCGTTTCATTTCTAAACTATATTCTATTATACTATATTTTCAAAAAATTTCAAGTATTTTTTATTTTTTTTCGGAAATAGTATAATCGAGGTGTAAATAATATGAAAGATAAAAAATGGATTTTTATAATATTAGCTATTCTTGTTTTAATTGGTATTGGCATATATTTTTTCTTTTTTTCTAATAATCAAAATATAACTCCTACGCCTGGAACTAGAGTTAGTACAGATGGTTCTAATCCACAAGGTACAAATGAGCAAAATTCTAGTGAAGAAGAAAATAATGCTACAACCAAAAAAGAAAGCGTTGGTGTAACAGAAGATTTAGAAAAAGAAGTTGCAAAATTTTCTACTAAAATTATGGAAGAAGATAATCACCGTGACAACAATATGGAAATTAGTCTTTCCAAATTAAATAATACTATTGTAAAAAATGGAGATACCTTTTCTTTTAATGAAACAGTGGGAAGTCCTACCCCTAATGAAGGATATGAAAAAGCTGGTGTATTTGTAGAAGACAAATACAAAAAAGATTATGGTGGTGGTAATTGTCAAGTTAGTACCACTTTATATAATGCTGTTTTAAAAGTAGATGGTTTAAAAGTACTAGAGCGACATGAACATACACAAGAAGTCTATTATGTTCCTCTTGGCAAAGATGCTGCTGTAGCTTATGGAGAAATTGACTTTAAATTTAAAAATAACACTGGTCATGATATTAAAATTTATGGTAAAATGACTGAAAAAGAGGTTAAAATTAAATTGATACAACTAAATTAAAGAAAAAGAAAGAACTTCAAGTTATAATTGAAATTCTTTCTTTTTTTATAAATCTATAATTTAAAGCTATTCTTTTTATTCATGCTCTTGTATCCAACAGCTAATAAAACGCCTACCAGTACAACTAGTGCCATAACAATCCATATTACGATAAAATTGTCTTTTTCTCCAGTTTGTGGTAATGCCCCTGTTGCAACATTATCAACTTGATTAGAAGAAGTGTCGTTATTTATTTCATTGTTGTCTTCTATATTATTCTCATCATCATTTTCTTCGTCATCTTTGTCTTCTTTATCATTGTCTTTATCTTCATCATCTTTGTTGTCTGTATTGCTTCCAGAGTTAGAACCATTTGAACCGCTTCCATTTCCTGTTGAACCACTACCAGAATTACTTCCACCTTGATTTCCTGAGTTATTTCCACTGCCTGAATTATTACCTCCTTGGCTTCCTCCTGGCTTATTCGTACTTCCTCCTTGGTTATTATCCCCTGTATTTCCACCTTGATTTCCACCACTGGTATTTGCTGTATAACTTATTTTATCAGATGCTTTTGCATCTACTTTTGTATCTTTATGTGCAATAGAAGAAGCTGCCAGCTTATCTGCAATTGGTGATACAGTTACTTTTGTACTCTTGTTAGTTTCAATTTTAATTGTTCCTACATCAATAGCTGCCCCTGTATTTTGCTCTGCTTCTGTTACTACATATAGATTTAAAATTCCTTTTTCTTTATCATAACTTTCCTTTTTTAGTTTTGCACTTCCTATATTAGCCCAATTGAAAGTAACATTTTTAATATCTGCTGCCTTACTAGCCTCTATTTTTAATCCTATTTGGAAGGAGGCAATACTTGCTCCTTCCTTTGGACTTAAACTCACTTTTATATTTTGCCCATCTCGTTTTAGGGCAACTGTAGTATCACTTGCTGCTTTCACATTATTATCGCATAGAAAGAACATTGATATTGTAAATGCCATCATGATAAAAGGAATTGCTATGAACTTTAAAATAGTATCTTTTCTTGTTTTCATGATTTTTTTCTCCTTTATTTTTTCTATATTCTAGTCAATTACACTATGATGTAATTGACTAAGAATATAGTTATGCCTCAATTTTACTTATTAATCACGTTTAATCTCTAAATCTGGTAAACTTGCTGGAACTGCTATGCGGTAAGTATCACTAACAAGTCTTTTTCCTTCATTTGTATGTGCATCATCTACACGATATAGTTCTGCTCTAATAGTTTTTGGAAGTACAGCTGGAATATCTTTTGGTTCAATATAATATACCCAAATACCATCTGCTGTTTCTCCTAGTTCTCCTTGTGCTGGTACATCTGCAAAAATAATTTGTACACCTTCTATTAATTTGTTATTTTCATCCCATAATTTAAGTGCATTATAGGCTGGATTTCCTTTATAAGTTCCTGTAAATACTACTGAACCTGCTGGAATAAAGTCTTCTGCTTGGTCACCATATTTGTAGTCTTCTTTCAATATTCCAATTCCTTTTTCTACTAGTTCTACATTATCACCTGTTTGACCTAACAAATCAATTTCAGCAATAGATACACTAGTTCCACTCTTAATCTTTAATTTAACATAAGCTGCATCATAAGTGTATAACCAAGAATCTCCTTCCTTATTGAAATATACTGTTTGCGAATTATTACTATCTAACTCAAAGGTTCCTGTTTTTACAGTTTCCCAACTTACATTATCTTTACTAATTTGAATTTCATAATTGCTAATTGGTGTACCTGTTCCTGCTGTATATTTTAAAGCAACTAAACTTGTAACTTCTCCTAAGCTAATTGTAATTTCACCATTACCATTTGTGATAGTTCCTGTGTAATTATCACTATAGTTGTTATTGGCAATCTTATCAATTGCTGATTTTTTAATTGTTCCACAAGTAATGTCTTGTTCTTCATCTTCTTCTGTTCTATCTGTATCTTCTGTTGATGTCAAGTTTGTTTGTATTGTCCAGTCTTGTTTTGAAATACTTCCATCATGTGATATCTTAATTGGATCTAATACTACTTGTGCTGTTGCATTTAATAGCTTATCATAAGCAATTACTTTATAAGTGAATACACGGTTATTGATAGTTTCAATTGTATCAATATATTCTGTCTTATCAGCTGTAACAAATGCTACTGCTCTGCTAACTTCTTTGTCATTTTCCATATAGCTTCTAATAATTTCATATCCAAGCATTGCATTTGCTGATTGATTTGTATTTCCTAATGTAATTTTTACTTGGTTACTATTATTTTCTTTGCTTAGGCTAGCAGTTACTTTTGTACCTGCTGTCATTCCTGTACCACCTGCTAATTCATAGCTTCTAGCTTCATCATTTACATAGTAAATTGGTCTAGTCTCTTTACTAAATTGTGCTGCATATGCTCTAGTAGTAGCATCTGGTGTCATTCCCCATCTTTCAAAGAAAGATAAAATATCTTTTTGAGCTGCTGCTACTGCTAATCTCATTAATTTGTTATCAGAATCACCACTTAATGTTAAAGCTACTCCTCCTGGCTTTGGAGCTAGCGCAACATTTCTTGCATAAGTATCCATTCTTGCAAAAATTAAATTATCAAATTGTTCTTGGTAAGTATCAAATGTCTTATAGTTATATCCGCCTTTATCATAAGCTAAATGTAATTGCCAATATAATCCTAATTGTGTAAATACATTAGATGCTCTTCCTTTGGTTCCTGAAGTTACTTTTTTGTACACTTCTGGATATTGTAAACGAACACTATCATTTGTATCTTTTGCTTGTGCTAATACTGCAAAATAGTTGTTAGTAACTTCTGCTACTGCATAAGCACCTTCATTAATGATATGTCCAATTTCATGTGCAATTCCCCATCCAAAGTATCTTCCACTTTCATATTTTCCTTCTTCTGTTGCTTGAACAGGAACAGACGTTGCTAAGCCTCCAACTGAACCCCATTCAATACCAATATGAAGTCCGCCTGCATACATAAATGCTCCTGCAAACATTCTATGATAACGAATATTTAATCTACTTACTGGATATTGATTTTTTGCTCCTGCATCTGGTGATTTGCTTAGACCTTTATGTGAATAGAATAGGTCTACCATATCATTCATTGCTTCTAAAGAGTTATATAACTGATTTGTCTTTTCATCAGTTGTTCCTTTTAGAGCTCCTAAGATTTGTTCTGCTGAAACAGAATACATCATTTGTGGTAGAACAATATCTGTTGCACCTAAAATACAATTTTGTTTTTGATATTCTCTATTTAATGTATCATTTTTTGCTTTATGTTCATTATGTTTTGCTTCTAATGTTGGAACATATGCCTCTAATTCTTCTACATAAGTTTTAATAGCTGCTTTTTTGTCTTGTTCTGTTGTTAATTTTGAAACATCTAGCATTGGAACTTTACTTCCACCACTTACTCTTACACCATAAATATCATTTGCATTATTACCTGTGTATTCAATGTATAAGGCTCCACCTTGTTCAAAATCAAATGTTGCTATTTTTGGTATGGTAACTTCGTTTTTACCTACTTTTAAAGTAGTTACTGCTTGATGCCATTTACCAGATTCTGCATGATATTGTGTAGCGATTAAAACTAGATTTGTATTAGAACCTACTGCTAATTTTGGATTTCCTACATAGATTTCTAGTTGTTCACTTTCATGTGCAACTACACCTAATGGTTGCCATGCATTTAATCCTCCGCTAAAGGTAATATGTCCATCTTTCTTCTTTGTAACAGTTGTGTCTATTTGAATTGCTTCATTTAAAGTTTTGTTATTGTAGATTTCTTTTGCTGTATCTAATTCTCTTTGTAACATTTCTCTTTCTGGATGATATTCGTCAGAATCTTTCGTGTCTAGTCTTGTTTGTAATGCATCTAAAGTATCTTGGTTAACATCATCTCTTAATGTTACATGCATTTGGTCTGCATATAGATTGTTAATGTCATTTTCTAATGTGTCATGATAGTAGAACTTAATTTCTGCTATCGTGATTTCTCTTACATAAGAATTTCCTTCTAAACCAATACCAATTTTATTTGTTTCAATTGGTTCTGGAAGCTTAATCACATAATATTTTCTACCATTTTCACATGTTCTTCCTAATACAGAATAGTTACCAATTTGTTTTTGGTTTCCTTCTCTGTCTGTATAGTAAATACGTGCAGCCTTTACTACTCCATTATCTTTTATTGCTGAGAATGCAATATAGCTCATTTGGTAATAGTCATCAAATTCAATAAATGGTACTTTATTTTTGTCTGGATAACTACATCCCATATCCCAGTCTGATCTGTTAAAGTATGAAGTGTGATTATCGTCTACCATTCCTAGACCGCTTCCTGCTTTTCCTTCATCTAAAGGACTATCTACCATACTATTTGTTCCTACGCTACCAAAAGTTACATTTTTAATATGATTTGTTACTTTTCCTTCTCCATTTGATGTGTTAATTAATTTGTATTTTGGCATAATTGCTGGTTCTAAGCTAATAGTAGTACCTACTCCTACAATAGATGGGTTACTAGTTCCTATTGCATTTGTACCTGTTACATATACTTGATATTTTACATTGCTTTCTAAGTTTTCAATTGTATAACTATTATTGGCAAGACCTGTTACAGCTTGAATATAGTTTCCTTTTTCATATTCTCTATAATATACACTATAGGTATCAGTATCTTCCATGTCTTTCCATGTTACATTTAAGCTCTTATAGCCGCCTGTTACTGATACATTATCTGGTGCGTCTGGTCTTTTATTTGGTTCTGGTGTAACATAGATTACTTTACAATATCCACTCTTCCATTCACCATTAATAGATTGTACTTTTACTTCAAATTTTGTTCCATTTTTAATTTTATCTTGATTATAGCTACTTACTTTTAGACTATTGGTATCTGTTCTAATAATATCTGTTATAGCATTTGTAATAAATTCTTCTTTACCAAATTTTCTTTCACTAATTGCTTTAATACTTACTTCATATCCTGTTACATTTCTTGCTCTATCCCAAGTAAGTGAGAATTCTTTACTTCCTGCTACTGCTCTTAAATTCTCTGGAATATCCATTTCTGGTGCTGGTATTCTTTCTTCCATATTATTTAGGAACTCTACTTTAGAAATATCTGCTAATTTATTGCTTCCTGTTTCTGTTACCTTAATGGTAATTCTTTTAATTGCTACTTGACCTCTTAGATTAATAACCACTGTTCCATCTGGCTCTATTGTTGCAATTTCTTGTGTAGCTGCTACTGCAACATTTGTCATAGCTCTTGCACCACCTACAAAAGCTCTTGCAATACGTTGATTTCTAGTTACTTCTGGTGTTTTGATTGGAACACTAATTTCATTGCCTTTTTCATCTACAATAATAACTTCACCATCTTTGATAAAGTTATTTGGGTCATTTGCTGGTGAAATCACAATTGCTTGTGTTTGGTTTTCACTTTGGCTTAAATCAAGTGAAATTTCTACTGGATTATCTTGTGAAATTTCTGCTTCTTCTCCTGTTGGTGCTAAAGTAATATATTTTTCATTATTTTTTAAAACATCTTCTAGTTTAGTACCTTCTTCTAATTTAATTTTGGTACCTTGCTTTTCTTCTACTGCAATTTTTTGTGTATTTAATAAATTAATTGGAGTTGCTGTCTTATTAGGACTTCCCTCTGTATTTTTTGTTTGGTTAAAAGTAATATAGGATAAGTCAATAATATCTAGCTTTTTGTCTCCATTTAGGTCATATTTTTTATCATATTTACCTGCTTCTATTTTTTGTATCATTAAATTTTGGTCTTTTTCATCAATGACATGATCTCCATTAATGTCTCCTAAAACAATAACTCCTATTTTGCTACTAGCTACTTCGTCATATCCATTGGTTAGTTTTAGTTCCATCAATTGATTTTCAATCGTAACTGGTTGTTTATATGTAATATAACCTTTTCCTGTTACTTCTAGCTCATATTCTCCTGTTTCTAATGCATCAAAATGATAGTACAATGCTGTGCTACTGTTAGAAACTTCTGATGGACTATATGTCTTTTCACCTCCTATTTTTTTCATAGTAATAGTTGGTTTTTCATTTTGTGTTGGGAATTTCAAATTAATTTGCACATTAAATTCCCCTGTTGTTTGGCTATTAGCTTTTACGCTAAAACCCATTGCCATTAAAAGCACGAATAGGATTAGTGTAATTACTACAGCTCTAAAATTTCTTGCTTTCATGTTTTTCTTTTTTCCTCCTTATATTACATAGTTGAAGTCATTATATGCTATTCTATTTTTTTTGTAAATATCTTTTTTAACCCATTTTGGAATTTTTGTTTTGCTTGTTCTAAAAGGCATAAAAAGTAGAGTTGCCCCATACAATTTATACTAAATCATTTATTAATCACTTTTCGGGAGATTGCACTCATGTTTTAAAAAAAGAAAATATATAAAATTATCACTCTTTTGCTTTTCTTTACTCTATTACTTTCTACCTTTGTGTATGCTAGTAGTATCCCTACTTGGACAACAGAAACAAAGCTTTTTTTATTTTATAACTAAAAATGTATAAAAGTGAAAAATGGTTGACTTATATGTAAAGTTGTAGTATTATCAATGTTAGAAGGATTTATTTTTAGATTTTAAGGGATGTTATTTATGGAGAAAACAATTGTAATAGCAGATGATAACTTGGATTATTGTAACAATATGAATTATTTTTTTAATAATATTAATAATGAAATTAGAGTAGTTGGCATAGCTCATACTGGTCAAAAAACATTAGAATTGATAGAAATGTACGCCCCTGACTTCCTAATATTAGATTTAAATATGCCAAATAAAAATGGTTTGGAAATATTAGAGAAAATTGATAGAAATGAAAATTATAAAACAAAAATAATTATCACTTCTGGTGAAATACCTAAGTTTAATTTTAATTTTGCAAGTCAATTTTATCATTATTTATTCTTAGTTATAAAGAAATTGTTATATAGACCTTTTGTATTAAATGATGCTTATAAGGAAATAGCACTAGAGCAAGATATCACTGCAAAAAATGTAAAATGGGGAATCAAAAAGTTAGTTACTTCTATGGTTCGATATGCTTCGAAGGAAGTATTATCCCAATATATTTCGTATACCCCATCTCCTTCACCCAAAGTGTTTATATCTGAAATAATAAAATTAACTAGAAAAAAAGCTTAGCTCTATATAAACTTTAAAGTTTATATTACTATACTAATAGCTTTTTTTATATTATCCAAAGCAAAAATATTATATAATATAGAAAGCTACTTTAAGGAGTCAAAATTATGAATAGATCTTATAAATCTCAGTTATTTTGTTTAATCATATTTCTTTTGTATATCAATCTTAATTATATATTTGATGTCCTTTATCGTTATGCTTTTTCAGACACTTCTATAAGAATTATATGGATAAGAGCAATTCCTCTGTTATTACTATTACTATGCTATCTTATTATGTTACGTCACTCTAAAAAATTATCTGTCAACTTCGTTTTTTTTATGTTTAGTTTGTTCTCACTTTTAGCTGTTCAAATACATAAATTTTTATATTATTATTTATTGATTGACAACCTAAACAGCATCTTTATATATATTATGTATATACTTTTTATAACATTTCTAATGTTAGCTTTTTTTAAGAATTTTGAGAATAGCACTTCAATTATAATATTTCTGCTATTTATACTGCCTATTTCCTTTGTTATCCAAATATCTATTACAGTAGTAACAGAGTTTGCGGCATTTCAACTTTCATCATACACTAATCCTAACAGATATGAATTTGTAAAATACCATTATCTTATAGATAAAGATTTTTCTACGTTACCTGATAAATTACCTACTGATGCTACTAATATTATTTTTGACTATACTGATCTTATGAATACTAAATCTATACATTTGGAATACAATTCCTCAACTATTGATAATGAAGAACATTATATAGAATATGATATTTCGTTTTCACAAAAAAATAAGTAGAGCAATTTTTTATTACTCTACTTTTTTTCTTACTTTACATACTCCACTATTGCTTTATCTTTTAGATATTCTTTATATTCATCTATTAATTCAAGTAACAATTTATTTTTTTCTGCTCCATCTTTACTATTATATGCTTTGCATTTTTCATTAAACGCTTCATTTTCAGTGTGTAGTTCTCCATTTTTTATAACCTCTTTTATATAAAGCGTCCATTTCGTTCCCTATTCTAGTCTTTTCATTTTATCCGTATGAAACTTTAAAAATTCATCATAACTCATCTGAAATAAATTTAACATCTCGTCCATTCCTTCTCTGTCTTCACTAAATAGTTCTTTCGCTGTCTTTTCAATTCCTTTTTCTTCTTCATCTGTTAAAGCAATATTTCTTGCTTTAGCATCTTGTACAATAGCATACTCTTTAATTGCTTCATTAACCGCATCACTTTTTTCTTGATTTTCATTAAACATTGCATTGTTTGTCGTAACTTCTATATAAGCAATCTCTCTTTCACTAATTTCTTCTCCATTTACAATCACTTGGCATTTATCTGTCTTATCCTTCATCACTTCACTTAGCTCGTCTATTCTTGATGCTATCTCCTCATTTGTCACTCCACTATTTGCTTCTTCTCTCTGTTCTAGTTCATCATTAGATACTTCTTGGTTGCTTAATATATTATTCTTTGTTTGTTGCGTGTATCTATTTTTTAATGTTACCTTACTTATTAATATGATAAGTGCAGTTATTACCACCACAATTAAAATAATTATTCCTATATTCTTTTTCTCTTTTAGCATTCCTTTGTTCCCCTTTTTATAGTTTCTCATGTTAGCTTTTAATTAGCTTCTTAATTTTTTATAGTTTCCTTATATTAGATTAAATGTCAATTCATTCTATGGTCTTTTTACGATTTTGTAGTCATCTGCCGCACTTTTATTCCATACTATCTCATAATTAGCTGTACCAGCATTGGTATAATTTCTTGTAAGTCCCGCTTTATGCATTGTATATAAATATTTAGCTATTATATTAAGAATATTATCAGATAAATTACCTTGTAGCAACAAATTACTATAATCTGCGTCTGTATTTGGATCCCAATCATAATAATCTATTATTTCATATTTCATTTTCATTAGATAATTGTCTGCATATCTTGTAACAGTACATTGTAGCCTTATTCTATAATTATGTATTGCTAAGTACCAATCTATCCCACTTTCTTTTTCAGCCGCTCCTGAGTCTTCTACCGCATTAACAAAAGTTATTGGCGAATTTTCATCTATTTCTAATTTATTTGCAATTTCTACTGCTGATTTAACATTGCTCATAAACTTTTCTTCAATGGTAGTATTACCTTCAAAAGCCTCTTGTACTGATATCCTTCTCATTGTATGATCCGTTCCATAAATATCTCTTTCATATTCTATTCCTCCTTCTCCACCTTTGTTCAAAAAGTAAATTAGAGCCGCTCCAGCATTCGGGTATATATTTTCGGCTAATTCTGCTGCAACCAAAATCTCTCCTCTATGTCCTAATAATTGTGGGTATGCAATAATAAGTTCTCCTAAACTCATACTATTGTACATTTCTTCTGCTTGTTTTATTGCTTCATAAACTCCTTCTGTCATTGCTATATCATCTAGTCCAATATCTGTTCTATAACGTACTCCATTTTTATCATAAATATATTTATTAAAAATCTTATCATCATTACAATAAATATCTTGATTAGATTCTATACAAAGATTATAACTACCATATTCTTTTACTGTTATAGTCTTTTCACCAGCACCAATTGTAACATTATTCTTTGTCGTTACTTTCCCATCATTTTGCACTGTAATTTTAAATGCGGGCTTTTGATTATTTTCAATAGTATAATTATCAAGTCCATATTTTCGTGCAATAAATCTTGTTTGGCTATAATAAATTATTATATTTGATTCTTGGTCAGTTACTATAACATAATATGGATATTCGTCTAAATTGATTTCATTACTTAGAGTTGGAAAATATGCATTATATTTTATATCTTTATACTCTATTGATATACTAGAATATTCATCTGCCTTTGCGCTTTCTAATTCATCTGAGAATACATACCCTTCTTTTCCATTTGCTAATACAATTTTATCCCATGTATGTCCATGTATTGTAT
>CANDRW010000060.1 GCA_947388675.1 uncultured Clostridium sp.
ATGGAAGATAATAGAAAAAAAGATATTGCACAAAAAGTGGGCAAAAGAATATATGAACTTAGAAAAGAGCATAATTTAACAAGAGAAAAGTTTGCAGAACTTTGTAACCTTTCTGCTCAGAATGTTTACTATTTAGAAAAAGGTGACGGACTCCCTAGTTGTATTACTTTAATTGATATTTGTAATCAATTTCATATTTCTCCCTTTAAACTTCTAATGGATCCTGTTGAAACAGAAACCCCTATTTTAGATGAAACTTTGCTAACTGACTTTAATAAGCTTTCATCACAGGATAAAAACTTTGTTATCAATATGATAGACTCTATGATACATTTATTGTTAGAAAAAAATCCTTTATAATTTCTAAATCACAGCATACTAAAAGACAGAAGAAAATCATCTTGATTTGCTCCTGTCTTTTTTGTATTCAATATGAAAATTTTCCTTATTCATTTGCTCTTGCCTTTGCAATAAACCTTTGAGAGCCATCTACATTACAAGTAATTAATGTAATCTCTTTTCTGCCATTTGTTTTTTGACTTGTACAAGAAGTGTCATATGGATCTATCATATTGGTTTCATAAACATAGTAGCTTAGTTCTGTTCCATCCATTTCTGTAATAATAATTTCTGCTCCCATTTTAATCTGATTTAGCTTTCCAAAAAATCTACTATCGTTATAATTATGTCCCACAATACACATATTACCTACTTGATTTGGATTTGCTCCCCAATATTTATTTAATGATACTTTCAAAAGCGCTTCTGATGTTTGGGATAATACTGGATATTCTATTCTCAAACTTGGAATGGATAAATATGCTATTGTATCATAAGTTTTTCCGTCAGATGCAACAGCTTTCTTCACCACAACTTCCTTTTCTGCCACTTCTGCTTTTTTTAAAGCATTATTATCAATTGCCATTACTGTTTGAGTTATAAATTGTTTCATGCTTGTATCAAAGTTTGGTAGTTGCTCAATAGCATTCTCCTCTTGGTATCTAGCTTCTGATGTCATATTCCAGGAACCCAGTCCCATTAGAATAACAGTACAAACTGCTATAATTAATAATAAACTTGTTATTACCATTCCACTATTGCTTACTACTCTTCGACTTTTAGTCCTTACTCGTTTTTGTCGAGGTGTATTATAAAACTCTTGTTGTTTCGCAAATTCTCTTGCATCATCAATTATTCTTTCATTATATGAAGAATCATTTGTATAAAGAATTTGTATCATTTGTTCCTCCTTAACTTGAAATTTCACTGAAATATTCATTGATGCGGATAATTAATTCTTGTTTTACTTCCTCTATTGTCATACCCTCAACTTGTGCTCCAGCTAAAGTAATATGTCCCCCGCCACCTAATTTTTCTAAAATAACTTGCACATTAATATCTCCAATGGAACGTCCACTAATACAGATTTTATCTCCTATCTGTCCCATAACAAAGGATGCTGTAATATCACTAATAGTTAATAGTTCATCTGCTGCCTTAGCACAAATTAAATTAGCATCTTTATCAGCTTCATCATAAGTAGAAATAGCAATGTTTTCTTCAATCATTTCTGCTTTTTCTACAATTTTAGAAATCTTGTTATATGTTTTTAAATCACTCTGGAACCACTTTTTGACCTTGATAATATCTACTCCACATTTTCTTAAATATGCAGCAGCTTCAAAAGTTCTAACACCTGTTTTAAAGGTAAAGTTTTTGGTATCCATCATAATTCCTGCATATAAACTTTCTGCCTCAATACTCGTTAGTTCTATTTCCTTTGTAGCATATTCCAAAATTTCTGTTACTAATTCTGATGCAGAAGAGGCATATACCTCATGAAAAGTTAAAATAGCATCTTCTATGTAGTCTACACTCTTCCTATGATGGTCGATAATAACTACCTTATGAGTTTCTTCTAATAGCTCTGGCACTTCTACATAGTTTACTTTGTGGGTATCTACTACCACTAATAAAGTTTCTGGTGTAATTTTAGATAGCGCTTCCGCTTTATTAATAATACTTTCTACATACTCTAGCTCTTCCTTTGCTGTTTCTACAAAAGCTTGTAAATTAACACCAGTCTCGTTATAAACCACATAAACTTCTTTTTCTAAGGTTCTAGCTAAGCGATAAATCCCCATACTTGCACCCATAGAATCCATATCTCCATTGGTATGCCCCATAACCATAACTTTATCTGCTTCACTGATTAATTCTTCTAAAGCATGTGATACACTTCTTGCTTTTACCTTTGTTAGTTTTTCTACTTCTTGTGCTCTTCCTCCAAAGAAAGTATATTTTCCATCACATCTTACAACTGCTTGATCTCCACCTCTACCTAAGGCAATATCTAATCCTGCTTGCGCTGATTTATATTTCTCGTAGTTGGATTCCCCTTCATTTGAAACAGCTATACTTAAAGTGATTTGAATTTTATCTGACAATTCCAATTCTTTAATGGTATCTAATATTCTAAATTTTCCCTCTTCTAATTCTGCTAAATATCTTTGCTCAAAAATGCAGACAAATGTATCTCTTTCTGCTTTCACAACTAGCCCTTCAAAAGTAGCTGCCCAATCATAAATACTTTTTTCAATTTTTGCCTTTACTACTGGCTTGTCCTCATCTTCTATTCTTTGGTTAACTTCTTCAAAGTTATCTATCATAATAACTCCCACACAAATCTGGGAATCTTGATAATTTTGTTCTATTTCAATGTGCTCTGTATTATCGAGAAAGTATAAAGTTAACATATATTTTTCTTTGGCTTTCGTATACTTTCCAAATATTTGGTAAATCTTCTCCCCAATTTCTACTTCTTTTTGAATGTCCTTTTCTGGATTCTCTGGATTGTTTTCAATTTCTAATTTTATTTGTTTTACTAAATCCTTTAAGATATTTTTGATATCTATATTAGCAAATTCTTGGCTAAACTTACTACTCTTCCATACAATATTTCCATCTGTTTCTACAATAACCAATGGAAAAGGTGAGTTAATCATTGTATTTTTTGCTGCTTTATCTACATGAAATGTTAAATCTTGAATATGCTCTGATAATTCAGTTTCACGTTTTTGGTCACTCCAATAAGTATAGACTAATACTGCTATATACACAAAAATAGCAGGTATGAAATACCCGATATTTAAAATACTAATTAAAACTAGCAAAACTGCTATTACAATTAAATATATTTTAGTTCTTGCTATTAATCCTTTAAATATTTTTTTCGTATTGTTATTTGGCATAAAAATCTCCTTTTTATCTCTTTTATTATACTATGTTTCTAGCATTTTGTCAACGAAAAAAGGGCTCTGCGTCAGTTTGAGTATGTGTCAAGTAAATGTAGGCAATTTTTTTATAATCCACTAATATCAATTGCTTCATAATGTTGATTTACTTTTTTATCCTATTACATTTTTCATCTTTTGTATATTAGCAAAGATATTTTAAATATTCTGTCAACAGTCCAGCAAAAAGCTCTGCAATGCAGAGCCTTTTATACCTTATTCTCTTTCTTCTTGATCTGTTTCTCCTCTATTTCCCTTCTCTTGTTCTATCGCCCTTTTATATAACTCATCCTGTTCTTGAATTAACAAAAATCTATTATATAGATCCATCGCAACATTAATATCCACATTCTCTACAATAATTTCACCTTCTGAATTAATAGCACAAAAACATTGTCTTTCCATATCATAAATTAAACTACCACCTTTTTCATCTTCATGCATATTTAACTCATCTTCATCTAAATAAACATTCTTCAAAGCCACGAATTTTCTATCATCTAATAGAATACGACTTCCTGATACTAAAGACAATACCATCATTTTTAAAACAATATTAATCCTCTTCATTACTCTTTTATAACATTCTGCATTCTCTGATTCTGGAATATATGGTATATCGAAGTCTATCTTTCCTTCAACTTGTCTTTCATATTCTCCTTCTTCTATATATTCCATTAAAATGCCTATACTTCTTTGCTCTCCAAAATAGGACAACTCTAGTTCATCATAAAGAGAATATTCTTGCACCGAGAAGGCATTTCTTTGTTTTGTCATTTCATCATCCACAATTTCTATTGCAGTATCATCATCGCTAGATTGTAGTACATATCCTCTTGCTAAGTAATCTGCCATATTGCGTAATTTTTTCATATAACTCAACAATTCATTTTCTTCTTTCATTTTTTCTCCTCTTTCATCTGTTTCAAAGCAAAAGTGGAGATTAGACTTCTTCATCTTCTCCACTTTTGTACATATACTATATATTCATACTTGTTGTTTCTGGTTCTTCTTCACTTTCCTCTGTGTTAATACGTGTATTCTTGTATACTGGAAGTCCCGTTCCTGCTGGAATTAATTTACCAATGATAACATTTTCTTTTAGTCCAATTAATTCATCAACTTTACCTTTAACAGCAGCCTCTGTTAATACTCTTGTTGTCTCTTGGAAGGATGCTGCTGATAAGAAGCTTTCTGTTGCAAGTGATGCCTTTGTGATACCTAATAACAGACGTTTTCCATCTGCTACTCTCTTTCCTTCTGCTCTTGCTTTCTCATTTGCTTCTTCAAATTCATAAATGTCTACTAAAGAACCTGCTAATAGGTCTGTATCTCCATTATCTTCCACTCTTACCTTTTTAAGCATTTGTCTACCAATTACTTCAATATGTTTGTCGTTAATATCAACACCTTGATTACGATAAACTTTTTGTACTTCTTGTACTAGATATTCAAATACTCCTTCTGCACCTTTGATGGCAAAAATGTCACTTGGATTAATAGAACCTTCTGTTAGAGGATCACCTGCTTCAACCCAATCTCCTTCTCTTACTTTTAATTTAGCACCAAATGGAATTGGATATGTTTTAGAGTTATCACTAGATGTAACAATAACTTCTTTCTTCTTCTTTTCCTCAGAGATTTTAACCGTTCCTTCAATTTCTGTAATAATAGCTAATCCCTTTGGTTTACGAGCTTCAAAAAGCTCCTCAACTCTTGGAAGACCTTGTGTGATATCTGCTACACCTGCAACACCACCAGAGTGAATTGTTCTCATTGTAAGCTGTGTACCAGGCTCACCAATAGATTGAGCAGCAATGATACCAACTGATTCACCAATATTAACTAAGTCACGTGTTGCTAAGCCCATACCATAACACTTACGGCAAACACCATGTTTTGTATGGCAGCCTAATGCTGAACGTACTTTAACCTTTTCCATACCAATAGCTCTAATTTTTTCTGCCATGCTTTCAGTAATCATAGTATCTGTATCTACAATTACTTCCTTGGTTGTTGGGTCAATAATGGTTTCTAGTGGGAATCTACCAACTAATCTTTCTTCTAGTTTTTCAATAATTTGGTTTCCATCTTTAATATCTGTTAATTCTACACCTTCATGAGTTCCACAATCATCTTCACGAATGATAATGTCTTGTGATACATCTACTAATCTTCTTGTTAAGTATCCAGAGTCAGCTGTTCTTAACGCTGTATCTGTTAAACCTTTTCTGGCACCGTGTGCAGAAATAAAGTATTCTAGTGCATCTAGACCTTCACGGAAAGATGATGTAATTGGAATTTCAACTGTTTTACCAGTTGTACTCGCCATAAGTCCACGCATACCTGAAATTTGTCTTAATTGGTTTACGTTACCTCTAGCACCTGATTGGCTCATCATATATACTGGGTTTAATTCTTCAAAATTGTTCTTCATTGCTTCTGTAACATCATCAGTTGCTTTTTCCCAAATCTTGATAACGGAGTTATATCTCTCTTCGTTAGTAATTAAACCACGTTTATATTGTTTTAATACGTTATTTACTTGTTCATCTGCATCTGCTAAAATTTGTTTTTTAGCTGCTGGTACTTTAACATCATCAATTGATACTGTGATACCAGCTGTTGTAGAATGTTTGAAACCAGTTGCTTTGATATAGTCAAGTAATTCTGCTGTTGCACTTAGACCATTTGCGTTAATTGATTTAGCAATGATTTTTCCTAATGTCTTTTTAGAAACTGGAAAATCAATTTCTAGCTTTAATAAGTTTTCTTTTTTAGTTCTATCTACAAAACCAAGATTTTGTGGAATACCTTGGTTGTATATAATTCTACCAACTGTTGTCTCAATTTTACCAGTTACTAATTCACCATCAATTTCTTTCTCCATTTTTACCCAGATTTTACAATGTAATCCTAAATCATGGTTATAATATGCCATAATTGCTTCATCTGGTGAAGAATAGTAATTTCCTTCTCCAATTTCTCCAGGTACTTCCATAGTTAAGTAGTAAGCACCTAAGATCATATCTTGAGTTGGTACTGTTACTGGTTTACCATCTTGTGGTTTTAATAAGTTGTTTACTGATAACATTAAATATCTTGCTTCTGCTTGTGCTTCTGGTGATAATGGTAAGTGAATAGCCATTTGGTCACCGTCGAAGTCAGCATTGAATGCTGTACATACTAATGGGTGAAGTTTAATTGCTCTACCTTCTACTAATACTGGCTCAAATGCTTGAATACCAAGTCTATGTAGTGTTGGTGCACGGTTTAGAAGTACTGGGTGATCTTTGATAACATCTTCTAGGATATCCCATACTTCTGGGCGTAATCTTTCTACCATTCTTTTTGCATTTTTAATATTATGAGCAATACCACGTCCAACTAATTCTTTCATAACGAATGGTTTAAATAATTCTACTGCCATTTCTTTTGGCACACCACATTGATATAGTTTTAGTTCTGGTCCTACTACGATAACAGAACGTCCTGAATAGTCAACACGTTTACCAAGTAAGTTTTGACGGAATCTACCTTGTTTACCTTTTAACATATCTGATAAAGATTTTAAAGCTCTTCCACCAGCACCTGTTACAGGTCTTCCACGTCTACCATTGTCAATTAAAGCATCAACAGCTTCTTGTAACATTCTTTTTTCGTTACGTACAATGATTTCTGGAGCACCTAATTCTAATAATCTTTTTAGACGGTTATTTCTATTGATTACTCTACGATATAAGTCGTTTAAATCTGATGTTGCAAATCTACCACCATCTAATTGTACCATTGGTCTAATATCTGGTGGAATAACTGGAACAACATTCATAATCATCCACTCAGGATGATTTCCTGATAATTTGAAAGCTTCTACAGTATCTAATCTTTTTACGATTTTAGCTTTCTTTTGCTCACTGGCTTTTTCTAATTCTTTCTTTAACTTTTCTGTTAATTTATCAACATCTACTTCTTTTAATAGCTTTTCAATGGCTTCTGCACCCATTTCAGCTTTAAAAGAACCTCTACCATATTTTTCTTCTGCATCATGGTATTCTTTTTCAGATAATACTTGATATTTAGATAATTCACTTGTTCCTTTATCTGTTACAATATAGGATGCAAAGTAAATTACTTTTTCTAAGTTTCTTGGTGTAATATCTAACATCAAACCAATTCTACTTGGAATTCCTTTGAAATACCAAATATGTGCAACAGGCGCTGCAAGTTCAATATGTCCCATTCTTTCACGTCTAACTTTTGATTTGGTTACTTCAACACCACATCTATCGCAGACAATTCCTTTATATCTTACTCTTTTATACTTACCACAATGGCATTCCCAATCTTTTGTTGGACCGAAAATTCTCTCACAGAATAAACCTTCTTTTTCTGGTTTTAAAGTTCTGTAATTAATTGTTTCTGGTTTTTTTACTTCACCTTTTGACCATTCTCTGATTTTCTCATCAGATGCTAAGCCAATTTTAATTTTATTAAAGATTTCTAATTCATCCACGAATTTAGCCCCCTCAATATTATTTTCAGTGTCAGTTTAGGGACGTACCTTAAACCAACACTTTGTTATTTAATTTTCATTATATTAATTCTTCTTCAAAGCGTCAGTTAAAGATACGTCCCTAAACCAACACTCTTTCAGGGTTTTCACAAATTCTAATGAGATACTTTCCACTGCTGTGCAATTCCCTCTGGTCATTATTTCATTTTTCTTGTGAAGGCTATTTAATTAATTTTATTCATTCTCATTTTACAAGTCTTGGTCATTTAAAAGATTATCTTCTCCTAAATCTGTATCATCTAACAAGATTTCTTCATCATCAAGTCCTTCAAATAATGCGTCCTCATCTGTATCCATAAGGCCATCTAGCTCTGCTATATCTTCACTTTCTTCTGCATATCCATCTGACAATTCATTTTCATCAACAACCGCTTCTTCCTCTTCTACAAATTTCTTGGTATCTTCAATACTGTTGAAGTCAATTCCTTCATCAATATTTTCTTTTAGTTCTAATTCTTGGTTATCTGGTGATAATAAACGTACATCTAATCCTAAAGATTGAAGTTCTTTAATTAATACCTTGAATCCTTCTGGTACTCCTGGTTCTGGTACATTTTCACCTTTTACAATAGATTCATATGTCTTAACACGTCCAACAATATCATCTGATTTAACGGTTAGCATTTCTTGTAGTGTATAAGCTGCACCATAAGCTTCTAATGCCCAAACTTCCATCTCTCCGAAACGTTGTCCACCAAATTGTGCTTTACCTCCTAAAGGTTGTTGTGTAACTAGTGAGTATGGTCCAGTTGAACGAGCGTGAATCTTATCATCTACTAAGTGGTGAAGTTTTAACATATACATAACACCAACTGTAATTGGGCTATCAAATGGCTCTCCTGTTCTTCCGTCATATACCACTGTTTTTCCATCTTCACGAAGTCCAGCTTCTTTTAATAACTCTTGGATTTCCATATCTGTTGCACCATCAAATACTGGTGTTGCTACTTTAAATCCTAAAGCTCTTGCTGCCATACCTAAGTGAACTTCTAATACTTGACCTAAGTTCATACGAGAAGGTACACCTAATGGGTTTAATACGATGTCTACTGGTGTTCCATCTGGTAAGAATGGCATATCTTCTTCCGGTAAAATACGTGAGATAACACCTTTGTTACCGTGACGTCCAGCCATTTTATCACCAACAGATACTTTTCTCTTTGTAGCAATATAGCAACGGATTACTTGGTTAACACCTGGTCCTAATTCATCTGAATTATCTCTAGTAAATATCTTAACA
Organism: uncultured Clostridium sp.; assembly: GCA_947388675.1. Taxonomy (GTDB): domain Bacteria; phylum Bacillota; class Clostridia; order TANB77; family CAG-508; genus CAG-273. The sequence goes on from CANDRW010000060.1 coordinate 9,107, forward strand.
TCTACGATAGTTCCAGCTTCTCCATGAGGTACACGAAGTGAAGTATCTCTTACTTCTCTTGCTTTTTCTCCAAAGATAGCACGAAGTAGTCTTTCTTCTGCTGTTAGTTCTGTTTCTCCTTTTGGAGTAACTTTACCAACTAAAATATCTCCTGGTCTAACTTCTGCACCAATACGAATAATTCCGTTTTCATCTAGGTCTTTTAAGCTGTCATCACCAACATTTGGAATATCACGAGTAATTTCTTCTGGTCCTAATTTTGTATCACGACATTCACAATCATATTCTTCAATGTGGATAGAAGTATATACATCTTCTTTTACTAATCTTTCACTGATTAATACAGCGTCCTCGTAGTTATATCCTTCCCAAGTTGTGAAAGCAATTAGTACGTTCTTTCCTAATGCCATTTCTCCATTTTGAGTAGCTGGTCCATCTGCAATAAGTTCGCCTTCTTTTACCTTTTCACCAACAGATACAACTGGTCTTTGGTTGATACATGTACCACCATTGGTACGTTTGAATTTTCTTAAATGATAAATATCTAATTCATCTTTCTTGGTTCTGATTTGGATTTCATCACCTGTTACTTTTTCAACAATTCCTTCATTCTTTGCTAGAACTGTAATTCCTGAATCTCTTGCTGCTCTATATTCCATACCAGTTCCTACAATTGGTGAATCAGTTGTTAATAGTGGAACTGCTTGACGTTGCATGTTTGAACCCATTAGAGAACGTTTTACGTCGTCATGCTCTAAGAATGGAATCATAGCTGCTGCAACAGATACTAATTGTTTTGGTGATACGTCTACAAAATCAACTTGTGCTTTGTCCACCATAGTGATTTCTTCTCTATGACGTACACGAATTCTCTCATTCACAAATTTTCCTTCTTCATCTAATGGCTCTGATGCTTGTGCGATAATATATTTATCTTCCTCATCTGCTGGCATATAGATGATTTCATCTGTTATTTTACCTGTTTCATGATCGATTTTACGATATGGTGTTTCTACAAATCCATGCTCATTAATAATGGCAAAAGAAGATAATGCTGAGATAAGTCCAATGTTTGGTCCTTCTGGAGATTCTACAGGGCAAAGTCTACCATAGTGAGTATAGTGAATATCACGAACCTCAAATCCTGCTCTTTCTCTTGAAAGTCCACCAGGTCCTAATGCTGAAATTCTTCTTTTATGTGTTAATTCAGAAAGTGGGTTGGTTTGGTCCATGAATTGTGATAATTGTGAACTTCCAAAGAACTCTCTGATAGATGATGTGATTGGTTTTGTATTAATTAAAGTTTGTGGTGTAATAACATCTAAGTCTTGAATTGTCATTCTTTCACGAACAACTCTTTCTAATCTTGTTAAACCAATTCTAAATTGATTTTGTAATAATTCCCCTACACAACGAATACGACGATTTCCTAAATGGTCAATATCATCTACATTTCCAAGTCCATGTTCTAAGTTTAATAAATAGCTGATAGATGCTAAAATATCTTCGTTTGTAATGAATTTTGGAATTAATTCATCTATACGTTCCTTAATAACATCATGTAAATCTTTTTCTTCTGTTGTATCTATAATAGATTTTAGAACTGGATAACTTACCATTTCTCTAATATGTAAATCACTTAATTTAACATTTGGTAACATTTCATGAATATTAACTGTTCCATTACCAATTACTTTTACTGGTTTGTCTTCTACTTTAACATCAACACTGTTGATTCCAGAATTTTGAATAGCAATTGCAACTTCTTCTGTAATCATAGTATCTTTCTCTGCTAATACTTCCCCTGTTTCTGGGTCAATAATATCAGCAAATGCAATTCTTCCTGTAATTCTAGTTGCTAAACTTAATTTCTTATTAAATTTATATCTTCCTACTTTTGCTAAATCATATCTTCTTGGATCAAAGAATAATCCATTGAATAAGTTTCTAGCAGCATCAGCTGTTGGAAGTTCTCCTGGTCTTAACTTTTTATAAATTTCAATTAAAGCCTCATCTTGAGTCTTAATTGGGTCTTTTTGAAGAGTTTCTTTTAATTTATTTTCTTCTCCAAATAATTGTAAGATTTGTTCATCTGTTACAATTCCAATAGCTTTTAATAAAGTGGTTACTGGAATTTTTCTTGTTCTATCTACTCTGGCATAGAACACATCATTTCCGTCTGTCTCATATTCAATCCAAGCACCACGAATAGGCATAACAGTAGAAGTGTAAATTTTTCTTCCTGTTTTGCTATCAAATTCTGATGCATAGTAGCAACCTGGTGAACGAACTAACTGGCTAACTACAACTCTTTCTGCACCATTGATAATAAAAGTACCACTATCTGTCATTAATGGGAAATCGCCTAAGTAAATTACTTGCTCTTTGATTTCACCTGTTTCACGATTGATAAGTCTTACCTTTACGTGTAATCTGGTAGAGTATGTTGCATCACGCTCTTTTGCTTCTTCCAATGTGTATTTTGTTTTTTCTTCCATGTAGTAATCTAAGAATTCAAGTACTAGGTTTCCAGAGTAATCAATAATTGGTGAAATATCTCTTAATACTTCTCCAAGCCCTTCTTCTACAAACCAATCATAAGAATCTTTTTGAACTTTGATTAAATTTGGCATTTCGATAGAATCACCAATTTTAGCAAAGGTCTTACGAGAACATTTCTCGTGCTTAATTTCTTTTAACAAAAGAATTACCCCCTAAAAAATATTAAGCAGAATGAAAATATTTAGAACATAATATTCAAATAAAAAGTCCTTCTTGCTTCTAAAGTAGTTTTACGAAAATTTTTGCTTTTCTGCTTCTGAAAG
>CANDRW010000061.1 GCA_947388675.1 uncultured Clostridium sp.
AACAAATATTAAATTTTTTTAATATTTCTATTGACAATTAATAGTTAGACTTTCTCTATAAATTATCTTGCTTGATAATCTGCTTGGTCTTTCTCCCAAGAATTTGGCTCGTACATTGCACCTACAAACCATATTTCTCCTTTTTTCTTATCTCTAATTACATACATAAATGGTTTATCAAATTTCAATTCTTCTGGTTCTTCTTCTCTTATCATTGCATTATCTTTTATTGTAAATACTGTAACAGCTGCTGCCTTTACTCCTTCTTCTGAAAAATCAATATTAGCTTTATGAAGGGCATCGCTTACATGAAAGTCCATATCTGCCATATTAGAAAAGTTTGCTAAGCTACTATTAAAAGCATCTGTAATTCCTAAATTCATTAAATCTTGTTTTAGTTTTAAAGAATAATCAAAAGAAAATTTAGGTATTTTAACTTCAACGCCTGCACTTTTTTGAGATGCTGGCTTTAGTTTTTTTATAAGTTGATTGATATCATTCATTGTAACATTTCCAATATAATCTGATAGATTTTGATCTGGCATAATTGCTATAAATTCTAATTGCGTATTGTCATATTGTTTCAAATCCATAGATACTGTTGTCATATTAGTATCTTTATAATAAGAAACATCATCTTGTTTGCATTCTCTTTGCATCATAGTTGCTATCATTTGACTACCATCTTCTAAATTAAATTCTTCTCCATGTGTTTTTTCAAAAGTAAATGGAGTTTTCCATTCCATATCAATTGCTAAGGCATTAATTAAAATAATTCTATTCATTTTTACCTGATTATCTTGTAGCATATCTTTGATAATACCCATAGTTTCACTTTCAATCCATTGATTAATATTCTGAGCACTTTCAAAAGTATCATAATTCATTTTTGCATTATATTTTTTTATTAGTGTATTTTGATAGCTTTCTTTTATATATGGTTGATACTCATTTCTAATATAGATAGCATTTGCTAAAGATAAGACATTATCTTTATTGGTATATTTTGCTAGTTGCATTTCACCAATTACATTCTCTATTTGCTTCTTAGTATTGCCACTTGCTCCTTCATTTAACATATTCAAAGCATATTTAATAGATAGTGGACTATATATCATGTTTTGTTTTTGATTTTCTAATTTCAAAAAGTCAATTAGAAATTCAGAATTTTCTGATATGATTTGAACTGGCGTGTTTGTATTTTCTATATTCTCATTTGCTATATTATTGTTCACAATTGGTTGATTAGGTTCTTTATTAGAACCTCCTAAAATAACAATTGCCATTATAATTAGAACAACAACAAATATCACTACTGTTGCAATAATCACAGTTGATAATTTAATTTCTTTTTTCTTTGGCATTTCTTCAAACAACATTTTTCTTTTTCTCCTTTGTTTATAAATTTTTCTTATTATATCATACTTTCCTATATTGTAAAAGGGGTTAAGATGTTTTTAAGAAATATATTAGAAAACCGCCAAAAATTGGCGGTTTTCTATGTGCTACTTTCCTTTATTTTGCAGTTTGCAGTTTTTAAGAATACATTGCTTGCTCTAACTGATAACATTCTTCCAAAAAATGCTTATAGCTCCTTGTCTTCTCGTCCCCATGGAAAAGGAGCTCGATTTGCTAAATTGTGAAGTCCTGGTAGCCCTGCCTCATCTCCATAAAAAATGGAAAAAAATACCTGGAAGGAATGCAAGGGCAACTAAATAACTTTTCATTCTTCTCTTTCCAAGCTCGTACTCTTCTTTGGTCAATTGATGGTTCTTGACAAATTCTGATGCATTTCCATACTCCAAATCCCAATTATGACCTTTTCGTGGATTAAAAGAATTCGTTGCAAATAGCTCTATTGCTCTTGATATGTCATGAGTTGATGTTGGCTGCATCATAGTATCAATAGTATCTTTAGGATATTCGGTAAAAATTTCATTCAAAATATTACTAAGGTCTTGTGTATTCTGATAAAGTATCACATTCAGGGAGAGTTTTATGACCCCACCAAAAATTATAATACTTAGTTCCATTATGCCAAGTTTGCCTATAAAAGTTTTTATATGGCGAATTCGGATTATTGTATGCTCCTTTGTCTCCATGTTCTCCATACTGGTCAAAGTATATGCTTCGATTTCCTGTATGGTTAAAAACTCCATCTAAGATAAGTTTCATCCCACGTTTGTGCATTTCCTGACATAATCTCTTCAAGTGCTCTTTGTTACCTAAAAACGGATCCACTTTGGTATAGTCAGTCGTGTCATATAAATGGTTAGATTGTCCCCAACAAATTGGATTAAGATAGATGATAGATACATAAAAGCTTTGAATATAGTCCAATTTTTCTATAATTCCCAAAAGATTTCCGCCATAAAACTCTGTATTCCATTCTCCTGCTTCATTCGGTCCCAAAGGAACTTTTTCGCTCCAATCTGTAATCGGCCTTCTCCCTGGAATTTCTGGTATTTCTATTGATTTATTGCGACAAAATCTATCTGGGAATATTTGGTACATAATTGCACCCTTTGCCCACTCTGGAGCACTAAAGTTGACGGAAAGTTTAAAACATTCTTGTTTAGTAATTGTTTGGTTGTCAGTAGTTTCTTGCTCTTTGATCAGCATGTACCTTCCATTACATTCATATGAAATATAATAGTAATAGAGTTCACTGGTTTCCAACATGATTTCAGCTTCAAAAACAGCATATTCTTCATCATTGTTTTTGTGGGGAATTTCATATACTATACTATTCTAGTCAAAACTTCCACCTTTTACCACATTGAGTTTTACTCGTTCGAACCAGCCATTAACTAATGGCAAATGAATTGTGATTTTGAACCGTTCCCAATTGTCTTCCTTTTCTAAGGATACAATTGTGTGAAAAAGTCAATATTTTATTAAAAATCTTTAATATTGATTTTTCTTTCTATAAGACTTGCATTCTAATTCATTTGATTATATAATAGGATTTGTTAATTTCGTTATATGCTACTGTAGCTCAGTTGGTAGATGTTGAAGCTGTTCGATGCGTAGCGAGTTACAGATTCAGTATGCGTAACGTAGTGAAGCTGCTTGCGACTACCAGTCGTTTCTTGACAAGTAAATAATTTAAAATATACATGCTACTGTAGCTCAGTTGGTAGAGCAACAGATTCGTAACCTGTAGGTCGGCAGTTCGATTCTGCCCAGTAGCTCCAAGAATATCAATGCTTTCAAGTTTTTTACTTTTTTTCATAAAATCAAAAAAGTGACGAAAAAGTGACGGTTGCAAAAAAGAGAAGCGGAAATTTCCAAAAACCGCTTCTTTTTCTATTTAATAAATTTTACTTAATCTTAAAATCATTATACTATTTTAGGAAAAAATAATATGGTTTTTATGATTTACTTTTCCTAATATAATAACATATTCCCTATTAAATGTTAAAAGTTGTATATTATACATAAATATATAAGTTTTATTCTTGCTTAGTTTAAAATTAAAAACAACCTCATAATTTTCTATAATGCTATTTATATTAGCTTTGAAAAGAAGTATTATTTTAGCGTATTCAAAGATACGATTATCCTCTTTTTTTATCTAGTAAATCCTTGAAATCAATTGATGTTATTGCTTTACCTGTTAATTTCTTCTAAAAATTGTAAAAAAGATTCTCTATTTATAACTAAGAGTCCTTTTTACTTTTAGGCAAAAAAGTACGTAGCAATTAATTACTACGTATCTTTTTGAATCTCAAGCTATCTTCCCTTTTCTTAAATTTTGAATATAATATATATATAATATCTACTAATATAAGTGGTATTAGTATGCAAAACACCCATACATTTTTGTTATAATCGAAAGCCTCTACAACTTGGAATATTAATAGGCTTTTTACGGCTCGTGTCATTCCACATAGTGGACAGCCTGGACAGTCTAGTCTTATAAAATAAGCAAATGCCAAGTATGAAATCATTAATATAAAGTAAAAGATTAGTCTTGCATTTCTAAATTCTTCACTATATAACTTTCTTTTCATTTTACCTCTTTCCTGTTGCAATTATTATTGCACCTATAAAATTAATAATTGGATATATTAAATATATCAAGCCACAACACATAAATCCACCCATAGAAAGTATGGATAATACTAATTCTATAATGGATAAAATCATGAAAGAAATTTTGTATAATTTCATATTCTTTAGTTTTTTGCTTATATATAGTATATTTAGAATCACACATATTAATGCTATTATTAGGCTTATTAATAAGAATATGACATATGTAAAACTAACTGTACCTGGTGTCAATTGTACACTAACTGTTGTTCCACCTCTATTTTGTGTTCCATCTTCAATGTTAGGACTTACCATTCCGAATATTATAAAACAAATTATCATTACCAATAAAAGAGTATTAGCTATCAATGATAATATTGAACCAGTTTTTATTTGGCTTTTTTCATTTTCATCTTTTCCCCTTCTTTCCTCTTTTGTACTAATTGGACATCCACAATTAGGGCATTTCTCCGCTTTATCACTTATTTCTTTATTACATTCTTTACATTTAACTAATGCCATTTCTTTATACTCCTTTTTCTCTTTTTTCTATACTTCCTATTATACATAAAATACTTCCTATTTTTTTATACTTTTTCAAAGAGTTACTATGATTATTTATGCAACCACAATTAGGACACTTTTCAGCAGTATCTGATATTTCTTTGCCACATTCTTTGCATTTTATTAGCATTTTTTTTACTCCTTTTCTTCATTAATCTTGTATTGAGGTTAATATTCCATCATCAAAATATAAATATTTATGATTGTCGTATACCCACTGTTCATGAATACCATATTTAGTAGTTGTCCTATTTATCTTATTGGGTTTACCCCAAGTACTATTTTCCACTTGTGATTTTGTCATTCCTATTTTTGGTTCTTCACGCCTTTTGGGGAAGTCCACTTTATTTGATTCATAATAATAAATTCCAGTATTAGACGAAATTCTTTTATTCTTTTCATCTATTTTATACTTTTGTGTAATTCCATTTCCTATTGCTCGTAAAGCTATTTCTCCTTCTAATATAATCTGATTGTTTTCAATTTTATATTTATATGTATATTGGTCAAAATAATTAGTAGTATCATACATAGGGTCTACTCCAAAAGTAATGTTCCATCCATTAATAACTGCTATATTAATTGCTGTTTTCCTATATGTTCCTTGAATGTTAGATAAAGTTTTAGCTTTACCTATGTACTCTTTTGCGTTTTTATAAGTACTTTCTAGTTCATTAAATTTATCAATTGCGTCTTTGAATTTTCCTTCATCATATGATTTTACCGCTGTTGTATATATAAGTTCATTTTTTAATTCCCTAATTTCCTTTATTGAATTAATACTTTTTAATGTTTCAATACTATCTATTTCATTTACAATTTTTTGCAGTTCTACTTCTATTATTCTATCATTAATTTTACTTTTTAGTTCTGTTTTTAAGTCATATCTTACTCCATTTTTATATAACTCAGTTGAAACGAAAGAAGTTGTATAGTCATCTTTTTCTATAATATAGTGGATTTCTCCATAATTATATGCTATTTTTGAGTCATACTGACATAATTTATCCCTATATATAATATAAAATTCTTCCATTCTTCTTGATATTTCTTGCATTATACTTTCTCGTTGCTCAAATTCTAGTTTTTTAAAATTCTCATTCATATTAAACTTAACAATTAAATCATGTTGTCCTTCAAAATCCACATTTTTAACATATTCTGTTTCTTTTGAATATGCTTGTATTGAATCTTTAAATTCTCTATTATATAGAAAGATTTTTAAAGGTATTATCGCAATAGCTACTAATAAAATTACAACTAATATTATAAGAATCGTTTTTTTATATTTCTTTATCATAAGATTTTCTCCTTATTTATTCTTACCTTCATATTGATTAGCTTCCTCTTCTGTAATTTCTCAATAGCATTCCTTACAGTAATTCTGTTCTTTTTCTTCCATAAACCCCTCCTTTTATTTTTCCTCTTTTATTCCATTATTGAACGTCATCTCTTGGTAATATCTTATATCCTTTAACAATTCTATTATTGTTTCCTATCATATCCCCCTTAAATTATTTACTTATTACTACATTTTTAGATATGATATCACAGTTATAGATATATTTCAACAGTTATAGATTATTTTCACAAACTTGTAATGAATATACAATATTATAAATGAGGTGAAAATTATGCAAAAAATAGATTATAAAGCAATTGGATTGCGAATTAAAGAAGGTAGAAACAAACTTGGAATAACACAAGAAAAACTAGCTGAAAGAATTGAAGTTAGTCCATCTTATATCAGTGAGATTGAAAGAGGCTCTAGTATTTGTAGCTTGGCTGTTTTAGTAGATATTGCCCATATCTTAAGTCTTAATCTTGATAATCTAGTAAATGGCATTACAGAAAGCAATGCTGATTCTTCATTTTCTGAACTTCTAAGAAACATTCCAAAAGGTAAGCAAAATTTATATATTGATATTTGCAAGAACATTGCTAATAGCTTTAAATAAAAATACTTCTTAAATAAAAAAGGAATTAGATTATTACTTAAACTGTAATTAGCTAATTCTTTTTTATTATTTAATCTTTTAAAGGCTCGCCTATTATAGCCTTTAAAATTTTTGGAGGTATCCCTTGCCTATTTCTAAAAAGAGTCCCCCTATGTTTATATAATTAATCTCTAAAGGGTATTTAGGGTGTCTTATTTCGTTTCCTAATTTACAATACAAAAATAATTTACCTTTCTTATTTATTTTTTATTTCTATATAATATAAAAACTCCCTAAATCCCACATCTCTCTATATGGCTGAACTAAAAGAAACCAAATAAGGGAATTTTTAAGTTTTTCTAGTTCGCCATTTATATATTTTTTGATTTTCTTTCTTACCTAAAAGAATACAATCCATCTTCTCTACTTCCATATAAAATGTATTTCTTCCTAGTATTGGATATAAATTTGATTTACAATACTCTACATAGTCTTCATACATTTTTTTAGCAATAATATAATTTTCTTTGCTACTGTATAATGGATTACTTTCTTCATCCATTATAAATGCTAAAACACTATTAGCATTTGACTTATATTTTTCAACTTCTCTGTCACTTTCCTCGTAATTTGCAAATACTCCATTCATAGATGCATATGCTTCTACAGCAATTCTTGCCAAATACTCTAATGCATCTTTTGTTAAAATCTTCTTTATGTCAAACTTTTTGGCGTCTTCCTCTGTAAAAGAAGTTTCTAGTGGTATTATATGTATTCTACGATAGAAGCCATTAGTTGTATCAGAAACCACTGGAAGAGTATTAGCATTAAAGAGAAATTTAGCATAAGGTGATATTGTTCGTTTTGGCTTGAATTTTTCTTCTACAGCCATAGAATCACCAGTTGTAAGCATCTTGAAAATGCTAGTATCTTTTACTAGTTCTTCTGTCATTTCTGTTCCTATATTTAATAATTTTCCTTGGATTCCAGAGGTAGCAAAAATATTTTTACTGATATCTTTTAGTGAAATATTACTAATATTAGATTGTCCTAATAGTGCTGTAATTACATTGCATAATGTAGTTTTTCCATTCCTAGCGGTTTCACCATATAAGATAAAGGCTTTTTGTTCTTTTACACTTGTAGTCATACAATATCCTATCATTTGGAAAATCGCTTGTTTTCTCTTTTCATTTCCAGAACTAATCTTGCTAAAGAAGTCATCTACTTCCAGTACTACCTTTGCATTTGGATTATAACATACTGGAATTTGATTGATAGAGAAGAAGTCAGGAGTGTGTTCATAAAGTTTCATATCATCTATATGTAGCAAACCATTCTTAAAATTTATTATTCCCGTTTCCTTCTCCATTTCAATTACTTCATTCCTTAACTCTAAGTCTTTATACACTTCGCTTCGAAAATGTGAATCTGCTTCTTGGATTCGTTCAACGATTCTTTTCTCTATTTTCCACCTATCTGATTGATATACTCCATCTATATGCATATAAAGACTTCCATCGTATATAGCAAATCTATTTTCGTTCATCAAACTTTCTGCTATTTCGTAATGTTCTTCTTTTTTTAGCGGTTTGAAGTTCTCTTTTAACTGTTTTTTGTATGCATTATAGATTCTTTTAAAATCTGGCTTACATCCAAATTCCTCTGCTCTCTTTTCTAATTGAGTCACTTTCCTTTCTCTTTCTACCAAGTCATCAATATCAAAAATATCATAAAATGTATCGTCACTTAGCAATTCCTCTTTAGTCATTCTACTTATTTCAGCCAATGGCAAATTTAAATTATACATTGACTTCAAAAATTCTTCATCTTCTAATTCTTTATACATTTTCTATATCCTCCTTCATTCCATTTTGATATTTTTTTGCTAACCAAGTAGAAAGCATAATCCTATTACTATAATAACGGTTTCCAATTTTATAGTATGGAATCTCATTGTTATAAATTAGTTTCCTTATCATACTAGGTGAACAATTCAAAAATTCTGCCATCTCTTTAAGATTAAAATTCTCTTTTTGTTCATTCATTTGTATTTTCCTCCTTTGCATTTCTTATAACTTCAAGAATTTTCTGTTTCTTTTCTTCACTCAATTCTTGCCTATTTAGCATTTTACTTAGATTTCCTTCATGTAATCCTAACAATTTTGCTAATTCGAATTGCTTCAAATCCGCTTCAAACATTGCTAATTTGATTTCTTTGTTCATGATATTTCCTCCTCTTTCTTTAATAATTAGTTCTGCAAAACTATTGACATCACAACAATAATGTTGTAATATATTTCAGTAATCAAAATGTATTTTCTTTTACTTTGATTACCGAGAATATTATAACAAGATTGTTTTTGCTTGCCAATACTAAATCAATAGATAATTTTGCTTTGATTACTTTAAACTGATGTATATATGATTATTTCATAATTAGTAAGCTATTAACTTTCTGAAAATTTTTATATAATTAAAATTTATTTTGATTACTTGGAGGCAGAAATGAATAAAAAAATAGATATGAACATCACTTTTTTAAAAAAACTCAATATAGAATTTTTTAATAATAAGTGTTATCCTCTTGGAACTTCCTTTACATTTATTTTGAATCAATTATCCTCATTAGCATATAACGATAAATTCAAATTGGAAAGCTACAAAAATGTAGGGCTATTAACTCTTTTCTTTAATACTATACAACATTCTGCTAATGAAAAGCTAAGATTTATTGCTCAAAAAAACCATATTCAAATTAAAGATTCCAGTTTACTAGAAGAATTAGATTATCCTGATATAACAATTGAAGATATTAGTATCTCTGCTAAAGATTTTAAAGAACTTACTTTATTGCTTCTTTATATAGATGAATTTTTAGAAATCGCTTTAAAAGACGATAACTTAATGAAAATAGAACCTTTTTTGTTCTTTTTTTCTACTATGAAAGGTTATACTGTTCCTAATTGTACAATTCTTAATTTAGATAATGATAAAAATAAGAATTTCATAGAACAGCAGAACTCATTATATATAAAAGAAGATATATCAAATAAAGATGTAATTAAAAACAATTATGCTAATATAGTAGAATCAGATTTAGATATATTAAAATCATTAGTAACTAATAATAATTTAGTATATCAATATCATTGTAATGACTTTGTTGATATTCTACTAGCTTCATTAAAATATGTTATAGAACAACAAATAAATTTAAAGAATTGTGAACTATGTAATAATTTTTTTATTGCCACTCATGATGGTAAGAGATTCTGCGACAATATCAGACCTCAATACCTTGATGAAACTGATGAAGATTATAAATCTAAAAGATATACCTGTTCTGAATATAATCGAAGAGTTAAATCTGTTCAAAACTTAAATGCAGAAAAAAAAGCTATTAGAAGAGTAAAAGCTAATATTAGAAAGAGAATTAAAGAAGGACATGAAACAGAAGAGTATCTTACAAAATGGCTAGAAAAAGTAAAAGAAAAGAAGAAAGACGTCACTGAATATTTTTATATGACATTAGAAGAATATATTTCTTGGATATTAAATGACAGTGATATTCATGGAAGGAGAAAGAAAAATGGCAGTTCAAGAAATAATAAAAAATAAGAAATATAAAATAGACATTCCTATTGGTTATAATGGAACTAAAAGAATTAGACATATAGAAACCTTTTTAGGCGGTAAAAAAGAAGCGGTATTACGTGAAAATGAGCTTAAAATTCAATTAAAGAATAACACCTATATAAAGAAAAATAAAATGACAGTAGCTGAATTATTTAATGAGTGGCTGTCTTCTAAGCAAAGCGAAATAGAACTAAAAACTTATAAAACTTATGAATTATGGACTAACAAAATAATATCTGCTATTGGTACAGTTAAATTGAAGGAATTGAATGTAAAAATTTTAGAAGATTTCTACACTAATTTAAGAACTACCACTTCTCTATCTACTAAATCTATTCAAGAAATTTATGCTACAGTTTCTATCGCATTAAATAAGGCTGTAAAGTGGGGTTATATCTCTACAAATCCTAATTCATTTATTGAAAAACCTAAGGTTAAGCAAAAGCAAATAGAATGTTATTCTCCAGAAGAAGTAGAAATTCTGATTAATTCATTGCAAAATGAACCATTGAAATATCAAGCCATTATAATGTTAGCTTTAGATAGTGGTTGTAGACGTGGCGAAATAACAGGCTTAACATGGGCTGACATAGATTTTGAAGCTTCTTCAATTACCATAAATAAAACTACCCAATATTTGCCACAATATGGGATATTTGAAAAGAGTACAAAGTCAGAAACAAGCAATAGAACTATTTATATTACTGATGTAACTAAGCAAATTTTAAAAAGATACAAAGCAGAGCAATCTGAAAAACGATTATTACTTGGTAGTAGTTGGAAAAATTCCATTAGAGTTTTCACTACTGACTTTGGTGCTGATATGCACCCTGACACTCCATCTAAAATATTAGAAAAAATTATCAAGAAATATAACTTAAAAAGAATTACATTTCATGGTTTAAGACATACTAGCATTTCTTTGCAAATTTCAAGTGGTATTCAGGCTCAAGTTATTAGCAAACGTGCTGGACATTCTAGTGTTACTGTTACTGACAAAATCTATAGCCACTTCTTTGAAAATGAATTTAAAGAAGTAGCTACTAGAATGAATACATTACTTGATGCAAAATCAGTATAAGATTATAAATCGTTACCAAGTGACGAAAAAGTGACGAAAGTTGTAATAAGCTATAAAAAATTATAAAAATTTATGATAAAACCAACCTGCCAAGTGCCTTATTTTATAATACTTTGGAGAAGTTTATGAAAATTTATAAAAAGCTATTTAACAGATTCGTAACCTGTAGGTCGGCAGTTCGATTCTGCCCAGTAGCTCCAAATAATTTAATTTCAATTTTTTATTTTTCTTATGTTATTATTTCTTATTATTTTTCAACAAATATTCAAATTTAATAGAAAAGGATGTGCAATTATGGTAGAAAATAATCTTGCCAATTTTTCCAATGAAGATATTAAAAATTTAATCTATACAATAAGAGAAAAGCAAGTTATGTTAGATAGTGATGTCGCAATGTTGTATAACTATGAAACTAAAAAAGTTAATCAAGCAGTAAAGAGAAATATAGATAGATTTCCAAAAAGATTTTGTTTTCAATTAACAGAAGAAGAATCGAGTAGAGAATAAATAATTATTTTATTTATTCCCTCTCACACCACCACATC
>CANDRW010000062.1 GCA_947388675.1 uncultured Clostridium sp.
ATAGGGCTCGAACCTATGACCTCCTGCTTGTAAGGCAGATGCTCTCCCAGCTGAGCTATGCGCCCATTTCCTTTGACTTTCTAAGTATACTAAATTTCAAAAAAAATGTCAAGACATTTTTCCTATTTTTTATAAAAAATTGTCTCTTTTTTATGAATGAATTTAAATAGTATTTGCTTTCGCAGTTTTGAAAGGTACCGAGTTGATTTGCTTCTTTGCACATGCTGGCTACCTCGGGCATTTGAAAAACAAGAAAACAAATACTATTCAAATTATGTTTAAATTAATTTTTAGATTTAAGCACTTCTATCGCCTTTTGCAATTGATTATCATCCTCATCTTTCAAATTTGCGCTTGCCTTTGCCTTATCTGATAAATCAATTTCTACATCAGGTTCAATTCCAATTTTATTAATCGCATTTCTTTTTGGAGTAAAATATTCATTCGTTGTAATTTTCAAACCACTTCCATCTGTTAATTGATGCAACTCTTGGATAACACCTTTTCCATAAGTAGTCATTCCTACTAGAGTTGCCTTTTCATTATCTTTTAAAGCTCCTGCTAGAATTTCCGAAGCACTAGCAGAATACTCATTCGTTAAAACAACAATTGGCATTTTGATAATAGGATTTTGTTTTGCTTTTGTGATATCCTCATTATCCTTTTTATCTTTAGTAATTAATAGAGTAGAGCCCTTATCAGTAATCATATCTAATATGTCAATAGCTTCATCTACAATTCCACCACCATTGTTACGAATATCAATAATTAATTTATTAATTCCTTTTTCTTGTAATTTCTTATACTTTGTTTCAAATTCATCTGCGCATCCACCATCAAAATCAGAAATAGCAATATATCCAATATTATTCTCTAATACTTTTGTTGTAATATGACTAATTAATACTTTCTTTCTTGTAATTTCAAATTCTTTTGTTTCACCATTTCTCAAAATTTCTAATTTTACCTTTGTTCCAGCTTCTCCCTTAATTCTATTGGATGCCTCATCCATTTTATCTCCTGTGTAGCCTTCTCCATCTACTTTTACAATTAGGTCACCTTGTAATATTCCTGCCTCTTCTGCTGGTGAATCTTCCATTGGTTTAATTACTTCTATTGCATTTTTCTCCTTATTTAATGTCATATAAATACCAATTCCAACATAGTTACCGTTAGTTTCTTGCATAATTTCTTTCATTTCTTCTTTGGTATAATATACTGTATAAGGGTCTCCTAAACCTGCTACATATCCCTTAATTGCTCCATCAAATAAATCCTCATCTTTAATTTCTCCCATATATTTCTTCTCTAGTTCACTTCTAAATCTTGCCAAAGTATACTCTAAGCCTTTTAAATCTGTGTTTGTTTTATTACTTGCTGATGGCAATCCCTTTGTATTCAGATATTGATAAGTTCCATATGCAGTCACTAAAGAGGTAATGATTATTGTAATCATTACCAACATTACTATTTTATAAACTTTCTGTCCATTATTTCTTTCCATTATCTTCTCTCTTTTCTTTCTAGTTTAATTAATATTATTTTATTATCTTCCTTTTCTATTATTCCTTAAACTTGAATAGTATCTATTTTTGCAGTTCGAAAGGTACCAAGTTGACCTTCTCCTTTGAACCTGCTGACTACCTTGGGCATTTGAGAACCAAAAAATATATACTATCAAGTTTATTCATAAAAAGGATACTTTTAATTAGCTGGTTTTTTTACAAATTGTAATGGGTCCGTTGTTTTGCCATCTATTCTCACTTCAAAATGGCAGTGTGGACCTGTTGAATTTCCTGTTGAACCAACCTCCATAATTGGTTCTCCTTGCTTTACTTCTTTGCCTCTTTCTGTTAGAACTTTTTGTCCATGACCATAAACTGTTGTAATTCCATCTCCATGTTGTACCATAACGCAATTTCCATAAGAGCCAAGCCACCCTGCATAAACAACCACACCATCTAGAGCCGATACAATTAAAGAACCAGATGGCGCTGCAATATCTAATCCTAAGTGGAAATCCGTAACAACATTTGTACCTTGTATTGGATACACTCTTGTACCATAATTAGAAGTTATTGTTGTACCTGTAGTTGCTACTGGCCATAGCATGCTACCACCTGTGTATTGAATTTGAAATCCATCAAAGTTTGTAGCAATTTCTTCTAATTTTAATTGCACTCTTATGTATTCTACTTTATATTCGTTAATCTTATCATTTAACTCTTGTTCTTTTTCAGATAGCTGTGCTACATAATCTTCATGCATGGTTTTTGTATTTTTCATAACCATTTCATTTTGCTCTGCTTTTGCTTTTAAGATTCTAACCTCAGTAGTCTCATTTTCTAATTTTTGTTTTGTAATATCCATGATATTCTTTTGTTGTGCTACTTTTTCAATTAATTCATTATCATATTCTGCTATTTCTTGCATGTAATAATAACGTGATAACATTTGAGTAAAGCTTTCTGAAGAAAGTAGAGTATCTAAAAAGCTATATTCTCCCTCTTCATAGAGAATAACTAATCTTTCTCTTAATAATTGGTCTTTTTGATTATATTCTTCTGCCACTGTTTCTAATAACTTTGTATTTTCTTCAATTGAGATTTCCAGCTTTGCTAGCTTTTCTGCTAATTGTTTGTTTTCATTTTCATATTGTGAAATTCTATCACTTAATTTTTGAATTTCTAAAAGAGAAGTTGACATTTCTCCTTGCACATATTCTAACTTATGATTTGCTTCTTCTAGTTTACTGTCTATTTCCTCTTTTTGTTGATTTAACTCATCCATTTCTTCTGTTGTAAGTGTATTATTTACTTGATTATTTTGCGTTGTTTCATTTTGCATTTGATTAGTATCTGCTGCAAAAGAAACAATAGAATAGCTTACGATTAAAATAATAGCAAGGAGAATACAAATTAATTTTCTTTTTAACATCGTATTCCCCTCCTTATAATTTATATTACCAATGCATATAGTTTAATGGATCTACTTCACTTCCATAATATGGGCTAGTACGTACTTCTAAATGTAAGTGAGGTCCTGAACTAATTCCTGTGTTACCACTATATGCAATTAATTGTCCTCTTTTTACTGTTTGACCTACTCTAACAGCAAATGAACTTAAATGTTGATACAATGTATATAAATTGTCTGCATGCTTTATCATTACATAAACTCCTCTTGCTCCGTTAGAGCTACTAACCATAACATATCCATCGCCACAAGCATATATCGGTGTCCCTGAATATACACCTATGTCAATTGCTCCATGATTTGCAGTTGCTCCTGCTACTGGTACATCTCTATTTCCAAAATAAGATGTTATGTAGTTATAATTTGTTGAATTTCTAGAAATCGGCCAACTTAGAGTTCCACTAAAGTTCCCTACATATCCACCACTTGAATTTTGAGCTGCTCTTGCAATCTCTTCTTCCATTTTTTTAATTTCATCATTATATTTTTTAATTCGACTTTGTAATTTCTTTTGCTCTGCTGTTAAATTAGCTGCTTTGTTTTCCTTATCAGCTTTTACAATTACTAATTGCTTTTGTTTAGTTTCAGCTGTTTTCTTTGCATCTTTTAATTCTGTATTTTGTTCTTCTAATTGTTTTTGTGCTTTTTCTACTTTTATTCTTTGTTTTTCTACTTTTTCCATTTGATTATTATCTGCCTCTGTCAATTCTTGAATTCTTGTAGGCATAGAAATATAGTCCCAAATACTTTCAGCTGATAAAAGTACATCTAGGAAATTAACTTGTCCTTCTTCGTAGATAGCTACCAATCTATCTGTTAGAAGTTGCTCCATTTCTTCAAACTCTTCTTTAAGTTTTTCAATTTCCTTCCCTTTTGTAGCAATTTCACCTTCTAGTTTGCTAATCTTTGTGTTTAGTTCTTCTAATTCACTTTCATATTTGCTAATCTGTTCTTCTAAATCTGCAATTTCATTTAAAATAGTTTCTTTTTCTGCCTTAATGGCATTTTGCTGTTTAGTAGCTTGATTTACTTTGTTTTTGGTTGCATTTACATCACTTTGTGTATAAGCAATAACCATATTGGTAAAACCTACTTGTAATAATGCTAAAATTAATATAATAGATACAATTTTCCTTTTCATACGCAACTTAAAATCCTTTCTCTTACCTGTGTTTTTCATAAGAAATAATTATATTTCTTAGTTTTTCTTTTCATAACCTTGTATGATTTGTGTCTTATACATCTAAGTATTTTCTCATAGAAATCGCACTGCCAATAGCACCAATTCCAAGACCTAATACTAAGTAAACAATTAATAATGGTACAAACATTTCTTGAAGTGTTAATAATGGCATATTTACTCTTATTGCAATTAACGACTCTTCAATTCTTCCTGCTATCGCTGTATAGCAAGGACATAATATTGCTAATGATACAAGTACTGAAATTAGTCCAATAATCATACCCTCTACCATAAATGGCCATCTAATAAAGCCATTGGTTGCACCTACATATTTCATAATTGAAATTTCTTTTCTTCTTGCATGTACTGTTAGCTTAATTGTATTTGTAATAATAAAGATAGAAATTAGAATTAGTATTATTAAAATAACAATTGAAATAATTTTAATTCCATCTGCTACCTTTACTAAAGTTTCCATTGTATCTGAACGTGCTACTACATTTGCAATAATTTCAGAAGAATTCTCTATTTGTGTTTGCACTTCATCTGCTTTTTCCAAATCTGTTAAAGTAACAACAAAGGAAGCTTTAAATGGGTTTTCTCTTTCATAGGTTGACATTAAACTTTTCTTGTCTTTAAACATTCTTTTTACTTCTTCTAGTGCATCTTCCTTTGATTTGAAAGTTACTGTGTTTACATATTGCATATTTCTAATTTTAGTTCCTAATTCATTTTGCTGTGCTTCTGTTGCAGTATCATAAATAAATACTGACATTCCTTGTTGTTGTTCTACCGTTTTCGTTAAATGATTTACATTTTCCTCTACAATAAAAAATATTCCAAATACAAACATAGTTGCAAACATGATAATCAAAGATGCGATAGTAGACTTTTTATTTTTAAATACATTTCGAAAACCTTCTCCAATTAAATAACCAAATATATTATACCTCACTGTCATACCCACCTTTTTTATCATCTCTTATAATATTGCCTTCTTCAATTTGAATAACTCTTTTCTTCATCTTATCTACAATATCTTTTGCATGTGTTGCTACAACTACAGTTGTTCCTCTTGCATTAATGTCACTTAATAATGTCATAATATCCCAAGCTGTTTCAGGGTCTAAGTTTCCTGTTGGCTCATCTGCAATTAACATAGAAGGATTATTTACTAGTGCTCTCGCTAGTGCCACTCTTTGTTGTTCTCCTCCTGATAATTCATTCGGATACATTTTAGCTTTATTGCTTAATCCTACTAATGATAGTACCATAGGTACTTGTCTACGAATATGTCTTGGTGTAGACCTTACAATATACATTGCATAAGCTACATTGTCATAAACTGTTCTATCTGGCAAAAGCCTAAAGTCTTGGAATACTACTCCCATACTTCTTCTTAAAAATGGAACTCTTTTAGGCTTTAGAAAAGTAGTATCTTTTCCATTAATAATAATATTTCCTGATGTTGGTTCTTCTTCTTTTAAGATTAACTTAATTAAAGTAGATTTCCCTGAACCAGAACTTCCTACCAAAAAAGCAAAATCTCCCTTATCGATTCTAAAGTTGGCATTATGTACTGCTTCTGTTCCTGTATCATATGTTTTGCTAACATTTCTAAATTCAATCATTGTTAACTCCTTAATCTATATCTTGCATTCTTCTTCATTGTTCTTTCATATCCCCTTAATCATAACAATAAAATGCATTCTTTGCAATAGTTTTTTATGGAAAAAACAGAATAATTTTGGCTTCTAAGTCGCAATTATTCTGTTTTTGAGATATTTTGTCTATTTTTGAAAATTCACATAAAATTTACAATTCTACGGAATGATTAAGTTTACCTTTTTATTTTGATAATCATATTCTAATTTTATCTTTAATACTTCCTCTAGAAATTCTATATCACCACTAGATGGTAGTTTCTTTCCATGAACTTTACCATCAAAATAATGAATTGAATATTTTTTATCTCGATAACTAAAGTCAAATTCTGCATTTGTATCATCTTCTAATATTTGGAATTTATCGCAACTAACAATGATATGAGAAATCGAAGCTTCATAGCACTTCTTATCTTGGTTATATGTAGCAATAGCATATGCCTCTTCATATTCTTCTTGCTTATTTAGATAGGCATTCTCCTTGTTAAGTTCTGTTTCTTTTACATCGATTGATCTTTCTCCATTAACATACACATCTAAAGTTTGTGGTCTATCAATTTTTAATAAATCTTCTTCTGGAATAACACTAATATCTTCTCCTTTATTCTTCAAATACCAATAATAATTTTGCTTTTCTTGTTCAATGATCTCTTCTTCTTGTTTTTCTTGTTTATAATCATATATACTTATATAATCTCCAATTTTTAAATATAAAGGAATTTCAAACTTCTTTATTTTTTCCTTCATAAACCTTTTTAATTCTACTAATTGATGTACTCCTTCTTCTATTTGACTATAATTTTCTATTGGCAAATATGCTTTAAATTCTTCAACTTCCTCTGACCTAAACATATTAAGTGTAATTCTTCTTAGAGTTTTCTCTATCTCAATTCCTTTAAAAATTTCCTTTGGTCCATTTTCTATGTAATAATTCAAAGCATTTCCTTCATATTCTAAATAATAATTTTCTACTCCTCCTAAAATCGTTTTCACAGATTTGAACTCCACAATTGGTTCTTTTTGCGTTCTAAATACAATAGCTCCATTTCCTTTTTTGGTAGAATTATCTTCTATAATCTCTATTCTTTGTCGGTAACCTTTCTCAATTTTAGTAATATAACTTTCTTTATCCATAGTAAATACTACTGACATTTTATCATATATCATAATAGCAACTGGAATTGACACAATAATAGCCACAATTATCCCTATAATAATAGCTGTTTTTAAGCTAATCTTAATTACCTTTGCCGCTTCATCTATTCCCTTTACTTTTCTTATACTGTCATGGGCATTGGTGAAATCCTTAATGAATTCCTGCATTTTTTCTTCTTCATTTTTCATTTGTTACTCCCTTATACTAAAATCAAGGATTACAATCTCACATACTCGCTTTGTATGGCTAATTTCACCATACTACATTTCTGCATAAGTTATCCGTAGTTCGCTGTTGCTTCTCACGGCTAACTTCGCTACATTTCCTTTCTGCATAAGTTATCCGTAGCTCGCTGTCGCTTCTCACGGCTAACTTAACTTCTTCTTTAATACTTTCACTATCCATTTTAAAGTATTTTAATAATTGTTCTGCTTTACCTGATTTTCCAAATCTATCTTTCATTCCCATTCTAATCACTTTTGTTGGATATTCTTCAGATAGCACTTCACAAATGGCGCTTCCTAGTCCTCCAATAATGCTATGATCTTCTATGGTAATTATCTTCTTGGTTTCCTTTGCACATTTTATAATCATTTCTTTATCAATTGGCTTAATTGTATGAACATCTATCACACGAATGTTAATTCCTTCTTTTGCTAATTCTTCTTGTGCCTTTAAACTTTCGGCTACCTCTACACCTGTTGCAAAAACAGTAGCATCTGTTCCTTCTCCTAATTGTATCATTTTGCCAATTTCAAAAGCTTGGTTTTCATCATAAATAACAGGGGTCGCCATTCTTGCTAATCTAACATAAACTGGTCCCTCTATTTTAGAAGCTTCTTCTATCGCCCATCTAGTTTGTGTATCATCTGAAGGAGAAATAACTGTCATATTAGGAAGTGTTCGCATCAAACTTAAATCTTCTAACATTTGATGTGTTGCGCCATCTTCTCCTACAGTTAAGCCTGCATGTGTTGCACATATCTTAACATTTAATTTTGGATAACAAATACTATTACGAATTTGGTCATAAGCCCTTCCTGCTGCAAAAATGGCAAATGTACTAACAAAAGGAACTTTTCCATAAGCTGCAAGTCCTGCTGCTGTTCCCATTAAATTTTGTTCTGCAATTCCTACATTAATGAATCTATCTGGAAATTTCTCTGCAAAAATATTCGTTTTGGTAGCACTCGACAAATCTGCATCTAATACTACTATATCATTATTTTTTTCTCCTAGTTTCGCTAAAGCTTCTCCATAACTTTGGCGAGTTGCTATTTTTTTCTCTTCTTTCATGATTTTCCCTCTTTCTATTAACTTTTTTATTAAGTTTAATATTATGACAAAAGTGTAGAACGCGCAAGGTGAGACGTTAGTCGAACGCCTGTCGCAGCGTAGTCTGCGACCAGTAAGTTCAAACGTTGTTATAATATTAATACTTAAATAACAAAACGTTTCAACTTAAGCTCATTGATTGCCTCTTCATATTCTTCCTTATTAGGCGCTTTTCCATGCCACTGCGCTTTTCCTTCCATAAAAGAAACCCCTTTCCCTTTTATCGTGTTTGCAATAATAGCAGTTGGTCTTCCCTTTTCTTGTCTAGCTGCTTGGAAAGCCTGAATAATTTCTTCTATATCATGTCCATCAATTTCTATTGTATAAAAACCAAAGCTTTCAAATTTCTCTTTAATATCTACTAACCCTGCAACCTCTTCTACTGTTCCATCAATTTGTAATCCATTATGATCTACAATCACACATAAATTGTCTAACTCATTTTTACTAGCAGTCATAGCTGCTTCCCAAATTTGTCCTTCTTCAATTTCTCCATCACCTACTAGGCAATATACTCTACAACCTGCACTATCCATTTTAGAGCCAATTGCCATTCCTACTGCTGCTGATAGTCCTTGTCCTAAAGAACCTGTTGTCATATCTACTCCTGGTATTTTTGTCATATCTGGATGTCCTTGTAAATTACTATCTATGTTTCTAAATCCTGATAAAACTGCTTTATCAAAATATCCTTTTCTTGCTAAAGTAGCATATAATGCTGGTGAACAATGCCCTTTGGATAATACAAACCTATCTCTTGCTGATGCATTTGGTTGTTTTGGGTCTATGTTCATTTGGTTAAAGTATAAAACTGCTAAAATATCACTACAAGAAAGTGCTCCTCCTGGATGTCCTGACTGTGCTTCATAGACTTGTTCTAATGCTCCCATTCTAATTTCATTTGCTATATTGGCTAATGCCTCTACTTTTGTTATTTTCATAGCTTGCCTCCTATGTTTTTTCTTTTTTCTCTTTATATTTAAACTTATATCATAACAGAAAAAAAAATTCAACTGCCATCCTAATTATATTTTCGTGTTTTTGGCCAAAGAAAAGACGCATAGATATTCCATGCGCCTTTTGGAGTTTTAGTCGTGGCACGAATCATCAGGAGCTTTCTGAACATAAATCCAGTTTCGGCAGATTATCGTTTCAGACGGCTTGCCAGCGTAAGTGTATTCCTGCTGACTTTCCAGTACAATTTCTATGTCATCATAGTCGATTAATTTTCCTGTCAGCTTTTTTCCATCTTGAAAATGTACCGTTATTTGTTTCTCCTCCTTTATCCACTGATCCATTACCTGTTTTCCTCTAGCTGTCATAAAATTCACTCCTATTATTTTTTGATACATTTGTATCATTATGTATATTATAGCATATCTGTCCTTTAATTTCAAACTTCTCTACTTCGTTCCAAAAATTCTGTCTCCTGCATCACCTAAACCTGGAACAATATATTTGTTCGCATTTAAATGGTCATCTATATGTGCACAATAGATTTGAACATCTGGATGTTCTTTTTCTACTCTCTCTATTCCTTCTGGTGCACCAATAATAGATAAGAATTTAATCTTTTTTACCCCCTTGCTTTTTAGAAGTTCAATTGCATCAATTGCTGAACCACCTGTTGCAAGCATTGGGTCTAAGATAATAACTTCTCTCTTTTCAATGTCTTTTGGCACTTTGAAGAAATAGTTTACTGGCTCAAAAGTTTCTTCATTACGGTACATTCCAATGTGCCCTATTTTTGCATTTGGAACAACGCTAATCACACCATCTAGCATTCCTGTTCCTGCTCTTAATATTGGAACAAAGGCATAGTTATCTTCATTTAATTTTCCTGTTTTCATAGTTGTAATTGGTGTTTCAATTTCTGTTTCTTCTAATGTAGCATCTTTCATTGCTTCATAACATAGAAATGTAGCAATTTCACTAATTAATTCACGAAATTCTTTTGTTCCTGTTTTTTTGTCTCTTAAAATAGCTAATTTATGTTGTATTAAAGGATGATTTAATTCAATTGTTTTCATAACTTTCTTCCTTCTTTCTATTTATGATTAAGATTTTACTTTTTGCAATTTCGTTTCATTACATTGCACTCCATTGCATAAGTCATTTGTAACTCACTTCGCTTCATACAACTGACTTATCTTTTTTTGCTTCCTTTTCTTTTACTTTTTCAGCTTTCTTAATTTCTTTTTCCTTTTTCATTTTCTCTTTTTGTTCTTTTGTTTTATTTTCTGGAATGCAAAGGTTAATTAGAATACCTATTACTGCTGCTAAGCTCATTCCTGAAATAGTAATTGATAAGTCACCACTAACAATAGAAATAGCTGCTCCACCTAAGCCTAATACAAGCATAGATGCTCCTACTACTACATTTTTAGGGTTATCAAAATCTACTTGATTATGAATTAATACTTTTAATCCATTTACTGCAATAAATCCATAAAGAAGTAATGAAACTCCTCCCAAAACTGCACTTGGTATTGTTGAAACTAATGCTGTGAATTTCCCTAAAAATCCTATTACGATAGCAAAAATGGCTGCCAACCCTATAACCCATACAGAAGCTACTTTTGTCATACCTACTACTGATGTATTTTCTCCATAAGTTGTATTAGCAGGTCCTCCTAATAGTCCAGCTACAAATGTTGCAATACCATCACCTAGTATAGTTCTATCTAATCCTGGATCTTTTAGTAAATCTTTTCCAATAATATTACTTAATGATGTATGGTCTCCAATATGTTCACATAGTGTTACTAATGCAATTGGTGCAATTGTAATTAATGCTTCAAAGTTTGGTGTATAGTTTACAAATGGGAAAACAAATTCTGGTACACTGAAGAATGGTGCTTCCAATACTGCTGTAAAATCTACCATTCCTAAGCAAACAGCTACAATGTATCCTGTAACAATTCCTACTAAAAATGGAATAATCTTTAAAAATCCTTTTGCTTTGATCATAACAATTGCTGTTATCAAAAAAGATACTACTGCAACTAGTACAGTTTTCCATTCAAATTCCACTCCTGAAGTTAAACCTATTTGAGAAATAGCACTAGGCGCCAAGCCTAAACCAATAATCATAATCATTGGTCCAATAACGACTGGTGGTAATAATTTATCTAACCAATTTTTACCTACAAAGTGAATAATAGTAGCAACTATAATGTAGATTAAACCTATTACCATAATTCCTGTCATAGCTCCTGAAATTCCACCTTTTAAGTATGCAGCAGCTAATGGTGCAATAAATGCAAATGAACTTCCCAAATATACTGGTGATTTTCCTTTTGTACATAAAATGTAAAGTAGAGTTCCTATTCCAGACGCTACTAATGCTACTGGTATAGTAAGTACGGTTTCTCCTGCAGCTGAATTTACTAAAATTGGTACTAAAATAGTTGCACCAAACATTGCAAAAACGTGTTG
>CANDRW010000063.1 GCA_947388675.1 uncultured Clostridium sp.
CCTTGAAAATAGAGGAGTGTATCTAAATAAAATCTAAAATTAGTTTACACTACCTGAAAAATATAAGGAGGAAAAAAATGAAATTATATAGTAATGAGATTGTATTTAGAGGGCATCCAGACAAAGTGTGTGATCAGATAAGTGATGCCATATTGGACGAATGTTTAAAACAGGATAAAAACAGTAGGTGTGGAATTGAAGTTGCAGGCGGCAAAGGTAAAATATTTATAACAGGAGAAATAACAACTAAGGCCAATGTTGATGTTCAAGCAATAGCAAAAAGAGTATTAGAAGATGTTGGATATTCTACTGACTATGAAATTATAGATAATATTGGGAAACAAAGCCCAGACATTGCACTAGGAACGAATAGCTTAGTAAACGGTGCAGGTGACAACGGAATGATGTTTGGATATGCTTGCAACGATACAGAACAGATGCTACCAACAGCAATGGTAATATTACAGGAACTTTCAAAAAGATATGATGAGTTAAGAAAAAGGGACAAGCGATTTCTTGCAGACGGAAAGGCACAAATTACAGGTATATATGCAGATGATATGAAATTGCAAGACATAGAAACATTTACTATTTGTTATCAGAACACAGAAGAGGACAGAGAAACAACGGACAGAATAATTAAAGGCATTTGTTTAGAAATAGCAAATAAATATCATGTAAGAATAAAACGATTCTTAATTAATCCTACAGGAAGATTTAAAATAGGTGGATTTGATGGTGACTCTGGATTAACAGGAAGAAAAATAGTAGTGGACCAGTACCACTCTTTTGCCAATGTAGGTGGAGGGGCATTCTCTGGAAAGGATCCAACAAAAGTTGATAGAAGTGGTGCATATAAAGCAAGAGAAATAGCAAAACAAATTCTAATAAAAAATGGATTAAAATGGTGTGAAGTTCAATTATCTTATGCAATAGGTGTGGAGAAGCCATTGGCCATATACATAGATAGTAATATAGGAGGGATACAACCAACTGAAGAATTATATGAAGAATGCAAGTTAAAGAACATAATAAAGGACCTAGATTTGTTAAATAAGTGCTATGAGGAAACAGCTATGTTTGGACATTTTCAATAAAAGGAAAATATAGCAAAATAATGTGTATATAATCGCTAAAAGACTTGATATAACTGTGTTTGTATGGCATACTATGTAACTACAAGGAGGATAAAATTATGTTAACAAAAAGATTCGGAATTGAAATCGAATTAACAGGTATTACAAAAGACATGGTAGCAAATGCAGTAAAAGAAATAGTAGGAGGAAGGTTACAACATACACGAGATGGTTACGACACAATAAAAATTAACGCAAGAGACGGAAGAACATGGAAAATAATGAATGATGCCAGTATAAGAACAGAAAACAGAAGCGGAGGATATTGTGGTAGAGACTATTCGGTAGAATTAGTCAGTCCAATATTAATTTGGGAGGACATTGACACATTACAAGAAATTGTAAGAGTTTTAAGAGCAAGAGGTGGAAAAACAAATGATAGTTGTGGAATCCATATACATTTAGATGGAGCAGACCACACAGTACAAACCATCAAGAATTTTATAAACATCATTGCAAGTAAAAATGACTTACTATATAAAGCATTACAAATAAAACCAGGAAGAATAAGATGGTGCAAGAAAATGGACCAGAGGTTAATAGACGATATACAAAGGAAAAAGCCAAAGACAATGCAACAAGTAAAGGATATATGGTATAACGAAAAAAATGCAGGATGGCACAAACACTATGATGATAGTAGATATCACTTTTTAAACTTACATAGTTACTTTGAAGGAAATCATACCGTAGAATTAAGAGGCTTCAACTCAGTGTTACACGCAGGAAAAGTAAAAGCATACATATTACTTGCATTAGCTCTAAATAATCAAGCATTAACACAGAAAAAAGCAAGTAACAAAAAGGCACAAGAAGAAAATGAAAAATTTGCTATGAGAGTGTACTTAAATCGAATTGGATTTATAGGACCAGAATACAAAAATTACAGAAAACATTTGATAGAACATTTAGATGGCTCATCAGCTTGGAGATATGGGGAAAACGATCCACGCTACAAGAAAAATAAAGTAAAGGAGGAAAGATAAAATGAAGAAATTATATGTAGCTTATGGTAGCAACATGAATGTAGAACAAATGGCAATGAGGTGTCCAAAGGCGACACCTCTGGGAAAATGCATATTGGAGGACTATAAATTAGAATTTAGAAGAGTAGCAAATATTATAAAATGTAAAGGAGCAAAAACACCAGTAGCCTTATGGAAAATAACAGAAAATTGTGAAAAGGCACTTGACAGATATGAGGGTTATCCAAGGTTATACAGAAAAGAATATATAATGTTGAATATAAGGGGTAGAAAAGTAATGGGAATGGCTTACGTAATGAATGGTGGAGAAATAGCAGAGCCAAGCGAACGCTACTATAACATAATAAAACAAGGGTACAAGGACTTTGGTATAGAAACAACAATATTAGAAAATGCTTTGATTGAAAGCCAGAAAGTATAAAAAATAGGAGGTACAAAAGATGTTTTTCATAGGAAGTTTTGTAGGAATGCTCATAGGAATTACCATTATGAGCATTCTACAGGTATCAAAAGATGATGAGCAAAATGAAATTAAGGTAATAAAATGGATTAGTTATGAAGATGCCGAAATATTAAGTAAAATTGGAATGTTAAAAGAAAACAATATTGGAGGACTAGGAGGATGGTTTCAAGATGGACATAGGTGGAAAGACTACATAAGAAGATTTAAAAGGGAAGCACATCCTTATCAAGAAGCATTGCGAAGAGAGATTATAGAAAAGAACATTAAATATACAGGCGAAGAACACCAAGAATTATCACAAGGTGTTCCTGTATTTAGTGATTTTACAATGGCAACATATTCATATAGAGGTTGGGGAGATTTAATGGCAGCAATTTGGTCAACAGAAGAAAACAAGGACTATTCATATGTTGATTTCTATATGATACTTAACATAAATAACATGTAGAACTATAAAGAAAGGAGGAAAAAATATGATTATAGCAAAAGTAACTAGCAAAGAAGAAGCTGAAAAAGCTATGATAGCAGTTGGCCAAGAAATTATAAGAAGGGCAAAAGATATAACAAATGACATTGATAGAGTGACTTCAATAAAAATAGATGCAGAAATAGAACCATTCCCAGAAGGATACATTAGTGTAAATATAAATAAAAATTATATAGCAGAATTTCAAGACACAAAAAAATAAAATGCAAAAGATAAGGAGAGAGTGTTATGGAAGAAAAAAAGAATACTGGAGTGGATCCAGAATTATTATTTTTACTTCAAGATACTGTCACAGCTGGTGTGAATGAGGGCGTAAAAAGAGCGGTAGAAGGAATAGAAATGCAAAAGGCTTTAGCAGATAAGATTAGATACGACAATAGAATAAGAAATACTAAATTATTGCTCTCAAATTATAGAAAGTTTAAAAACCACATAAGAACAGCTACATATACTGAAGAACAACTTGATACTGCTGAAACAGCAGAAATATTAGACAAACTAGGCATGAGATTAAGTGATGAGTATGATAAAACTGTCGTAGAATCAATCCTAAAATCGAAGAAAAGAACAGAAATCATACTGCAGCACATTGAAACAATCCTGGATGGATACATTTTACAAGCAAACAAAAGAGATGACATAGAATTGAAAAGAAGAGCTAATGTGATTGATAAACTATTTAGAAAAGGAAAGAAAATGGACCAAATTGCAAAGGAAGAACATACTAGTATAAGCACTATAAAAAGAGATAGAAATAGGGCTACGAACGAAATTGCAGTTTTGATGTTTCGGCATAGATCGGCATAAATTTTATGTAAATAATGAGCGAAAGATGAACTTGACATGAACTTGTCAATGTTTTATAATTGTAATATCAAAAATTATATTTATTCAAAGGTCATCCCTAAAGCCCTAAAAGAAACCCCTAAAAAGAGAACTTACATTTATTTAATGTGGGTTCTTTTTTTGTTACTAAAGAAGGTGTTATATTGAATAACGAAAGATGTATGAGAAAAAAATGCAAAGGATGCAAGTATGAAAAAGAATGTTTTAAGGAGTATGTAGATGAATATTCAAAAAATACCAGTACAAAAGCTGAAACCAGCCAAATACAATCCGAGAAAAGAACTAACAGAAGAGGATAAAGAGTACCAAAAAATAAAGAATAGTATTATAGAATTTGGAAATGTTACACCAATCGTAATTAATTCTAACATGACTGTAATAAGTGGACACAAAAGATTAAAAGTATTACAGGAGCTAGGCTATAATGAGATAGAATGTAATGTTGTAGACCTGGATAAAACAAAAGAAAAAGCACTAAATATAGCACTTAATAAAATCAGCGGAGACTGGGATAATTCTAAATTAGAAGAATTGTTAGCAGAATTAAAAGAAACAGACATTGATATGGACATAACTGGGTTTTCATTTGATGAAGTAGATGAGATGCTAAAAGATATAGAAGGTTCAAAGGAAGATGAATTTGATGTAGACCAAGCTTTAAATGAAATAGAAGAACCAACAACACAACTAGGAGATATTTGGTTACTAGGTAAGCATCGATTATTATGTGGAGATAGTACGCAAAAAGAATCTGTTATGCGTCTTATGAATGGACAAGGCGCAGATATGCTTCTTACAGACCCACCATATAACGTTAACTATGAAGGAGGTTCTGGTTTAACAATTCAAAATGACAATATGAGTGAAACAGCATTCTATAACTTTTTATTAGACTCATTCAAGAATATGTATGAAGTAGCAAAATGTGGCTGTCCTATTTATGTATTCCATGCAGATACAGAGGGATTAAATTTTAGAAATGCTTTCAAGACAGCTGAGTTTAAATTGGCTCAATGTTTAATTTGGGTAAAAAATACATTTGTAATGGGAAGGCAAGACTATCAATGGAGACATGAACCTGTACTGTATGGTTGGAAAGAAGGAACAGCACATTATTTTATAGATGATAGAAGTCAAAGTACAGTATTAGAATTTGATAAACCTACAAAAAGTTTAGAACATCCAACAATGAAGCCAATTGATTTATTAGTGTATTTAATAAAAAATTCTAGTAAAGAAAATAACTTAATAGTAGATTTATTTGGAGGAAGCGGATCAAGTTTAATTGCTGCAGAACAAACCAATAGAATATGTTATACGATGGAATTAGATCCAAAGTATTGTGATGTTATTATAAAACGATGGGAAAATCTAACAGGGCAAAAGGCCATATTAGAGGAATAACGGAGGTGGGTGAGATGCGTTGACAGATGAAGAAATTAACAAAATAAAAAAGGATTACAAAAAAGGTTTTAAATATAACGAAATAGAAAGCAAATATAATATTACCCACTCAAAGCTGAATTCGTTAATTAGAAAATATAAATGGAAAAGAAAAAGCAATAGAAGTAAAGTACAGAAGGGAAACCAAAATGCAAAGGGAAACAAAGGTGGAACAGGTGCAAAAGAAGGAAATCAAAATGCATTTAAAACAGGAGAATATCAGACTATATTTAAAGATGCATTAAATGAAGAAGAGCAGAAAATTTATGATAGCTACACAATTGAAGATAAAAAAGAGGTTTTATTGGAAGAACTTAAAATATTGACTATTCGTGAATATCGAATGTCAAAGACAATAAATAAATTGAAAAATAGCAAAGAAATGGTGATAAGTAGTATTTCAAAGACTAATCACCAGAGCACAAAGTTTAATAACGAAAACTATGTCACAACAATAACTCATGCAGATAACACAACAGATAAAATTCAGAAAATAGAAGAGGCACTAACAAGAGTGCAAGAGGCAAAAAGGAGATGCATAGATAGCTTACACAAAATTGAAAATGATAATAGAAAACTTGAATTAGAATTGATTAGATTAGAAGTTGAAGCGACTAAAGAAGATAACTCAAATGTAGAAGATTTGCAAGATGATAGTTTTATAAAAGCATTAAATGACTCGGCAGAAGAGGTATGGAATGATTACACTGACGAATGATAGTAAAAAGTTTGATGAAAGAATTTCTAATCTAAGAAAAAAAGTGATGGAAAATGCCATCACGATGAAGAAGAAAATTAAGAATGGTACTTTATTCAAGTTCAAGCCATTTAGTTTAAAGCAAAAGAAAATATTAACATGGTGGACAGATAATAGTCCAGTTAAGAATAAAAATGGAATTATTGCTGATGGTAGTATTAGAGCAGGAAAAACTCTATGTATGTCATTATCGTTTGCTCTATGGGCTATGGCCAGTTTTAATGGTCAGAATTTTATACTTGCTGGAAAAACTGTAGGAGCATTCAGGAGGAATGTTCTTTTTTGGTTGAAGTTGATGTTGAGAGCACAAGGATATAAAATCAAAGACAGACGAGCTGACAATATGTGCGAAATATCAAAGCGGAGAAATAATCAACTATTTCTATATATTTGGTGGTAAAGATGAAAGGTCACAGGATTTAGTACAAGGTATTACAGCAGCAGGTGTATTTTTAGATGAAGTAGCATTAATGCCACAGTCATTTGTAAATCAAGCATTGGCTCGTTGCTCTGTAAAAGGGTCAAAATATTGGTTTAACTGTAACCCTGAGGGACCAAATCACTGGTTTAAGCTTGAATGGATAGATAAGGCCATAGAAAAGAACATTTTGCATTTGCATTTTACGATGGATGATAATCCAAGTTTAGATGAAGCAACTAAGGAAAGATATCGTAAAATGTTTGTTGGTGTGTTCTTCCAGAGATTTATATTGGGACTTTGGGTATTAGCAGAAGGTATTATATATCCTAATTTTGATGAATCAAAACATTGTGTTGAAACAAAAGACATTCCACACAAATTTGATTATTTTTATGTAACATCTGATTATGGAATTACGAATCCACAGGTGTTTTTATTATGTGGAATAAAATACATAGATGGAAAACCACACGTATGGATATTAGATGAATATTACAATAAAGGAACTAAAAAGAATAAAAACGGACAAGAAGAAAAAATTACAAAGACTGATGATATGTTCCTTAAAGATTACCAAAAGTTAATCAAAGACATAGATATCAGAAAGGTTATCATAGATCCTAGTGCAACATCCTTAATTAATTTATTCAAGCAAAACAAAATTGTTGTAAAAGAAGCGGATAATGCAGTAATTGATGGAATAAACCTTGTATTGAACTGGCTAGATGAATGTCGAATTCATATTGTAAAGGAGAAATGCAAAAATATTATTAGAGAATTCAATTCATATATTTGGGATGTAAAGGCACAAGAAAAGGGAGAAGATAAGCCAGTAAAACAAAATGACCACGCACTAGATGCTTTAAGATATTTATTACAAACACTATTCCCTAACAAGAAGAGGGGAGCATATTTCGTAAAATAAGGAGAATATAGAAATGATATCAGAAATGGATAGAATAAAAATGATAATTGCTGAAGGTGCAAAAAAAGGTATGGAATTATCAAAATTTATTGATTTACAGATAAATTACTTCAAGCAATCAGATGCATATCAAGAAATGTTGCAAGGTGGAAAGTATTTCAAGAATGAGGGAGATATTGAAAATAAAAAAATAACATTTATAAATGAAGACGGAGTTGAAGAAGTTGCGCCTCATGCTAAAAACTATAAATTGAAACATCCAATCATATATAAGATGATAAATCAAAAGGCAGGATATTTGCTAAGAAAGAAACCAACCATAAAGCAAGTAGTAGGAAAAAATGAAAAGGAAGATGAAAATTACAAGAAAATCTTAAAAGATTTATTTAATAACAAAATGCATAAAAGACTTAAATATACATTAATAGAAGCTGTTAAAAGAGGAATAAGTTGGTGGCAAATTTATATTGATGAAGAAGGAGATTTAAAGGCAAGACTAAGGTATGCAACAAGGATAATTCCATTATGGCAGGACGAAGAACATGAAATACTGGATGCAGTAATAATGACTTATGATGTTGAAATCTATACAAGTGAAACAGAAAAAGAAAAGAAAACAAAAGTTGAATATTGGGATTTGGATGGAGTAAGATACTATATTTATGATGGAGGATCTTTAATAGAAGATGTAGAGGAAGTAGAAAGAAGAAAAGATTTAGTAATTGGACGAGACTCACAAGGAATAAGCATTTTAGCACATTTCAAGATTGGAGAAACACTACATAAGTGGAAAAAGATACCTTTTATTTATTTCAAATATAATGGTGATGAAATTCCTCTAATTCACTTATTGAAATCGCTTATTGATTGCTACGATGAATTATGTTCAAGAACAGGCGATTCTATTTATGAAGCACCAGATGGAGTAAATGTTGTTAAGAATTATCAAGCAGAAGCAGGAACATTCCAAAAGAACCTTACTACATATAATACAGTATTTCTTGATACAGATGGAGACTATGATAGAAAAGACATAAACTTAAATATAGAAGCATTTAAAAGTTTCATAGAACAATTAAGAAAAGACATTTATGAAGGAGGATCCTGTGTTGATACACAAAGTGAAAAATTTGGAACACAAGATTCAGGAGTGGCACTAAAACAGTTATATGCTGATTTGGATTTAGATTGTAGCAATATAGAAACCGAATTCAAGAGTAGTCTAGAATATTTTATGTTCTTTTATAACAATTGGTTAGAGATTACAAAGGGAGAAGATTATACTGATAAAGAAGTAGAATATGTATTTAATAAAACAATGACTGTAAATGAAAAGGAATTAATAGAAAACTGCAAAAATAGTATAGGAATAATAAGTAAATATACAATAAGGTCAAGGCATCCATATGTTAATGATATAGAAGATGAAGAAGAAAAAATTGAAACTGAAGAAAAAGAAGAGGAACGAAAACAAGAATCAGAATACGATAAAATGATAAAGGAACTTAAAAATGGCAAGCCTAATACAAAAGTTGGTGATAAGTAGTGAGTAGTAATGCAGAATATTGGATTAAACGTTTTGAAGAACTCGAAAAAGCACAACTATTAAATGATGCAAAATATGTCACAGAGTTACAAGAGATATATGAACAAACACTAGCTTCAGTAAAAAAAGAGATAAACAACTGGTTAGCAAGATTTGCAGTGAATAATCAAATTAGTATGCAAGATGCTAAAAAGTGGTTAAATACACAAGAATTAAAGGAACTAAAATGGGAAGTTGATGAATACATAAAATATGGAAAAGAGAATGGACTTGACTTAATTTGGAGAAAAGAATTAGAAAATGCAAGTGCAAGGGTTCACATTTCAAGATTAGAAGCATTAGAGATACAAATACAGCAGCAGATAGAAAAGTTGTATGATGCAGAACAACAAATGACAAATGAATTTATTATTGAATCATATAGAGATAATTATTATAGAACAGCATACGAACTGCAAAAAGGTTCAAATGTGGCCTTTAAGTTTGCGACTTTAAATATAGACACTATTCAAAAGATTATATCTAGACCATGGACAAGTGATGAGCAAACTTTCTCAGATAGGATCTGGAAAAACAAAAAGGCATTACTTGATACTTTACAAAAAGATTTAGAAAAATCTTTAAGAGGCGATGCCGATGATGTAATAGATAAAATCTCAAAAGATTTTAATGTTACAAAAGGAAAAGCTGGTAGACTCGTAATGACTGAATCAGCATTTTTTGCAAGTGCATCAAGAAAACAATGCTTTGAGGAGTTATGGGTAAAACAATACATAAATATAGCAACGTTAGATTCTAAAACTTCAGAAGAATGTAGGGAAATAGACGGAACTATATTTGATATGAAAGATTATAAAATAGGGGTTACAGCTCCTCCATATCATATCAAATGTAGAACAACAACAGCTCCATACTTTAAAGATGAATTTGAATTTGGAGAAAGAGCAGCAAGAAATACAGGAGGCAAAACATACTATATTCCAAGTAATATTACATATAATGAGTGGCTAGAAAAGTATGTATACAATGATCTAGAAACGAAGAAAGCATTTGAAAATGATATAAAAATGAACAAAAATAAATCATCTGATTATCAACAGTATAACAGATATAAAGAATTACTTGGAGATGAAGTACCAAAAACATTTGCAGAATTCCAAAATATGAAGTATAATGATATAGAAACTTGGAAAAACCTAAAGGCACAATACTCGGATGCATTAGGAATTACAACAAAGGAAAGAGCTCAAACATATATTAGTAATATTAATAAAACAATAAATCAAGGAAAGCAAGATAAACATATAATAGGTAGCAACAATTATACTGAAGGAAGAAGTTATTTAACAATATCAAAAGAAAAAGCACAAGAATTAATTAATAAATATGCTGGAAAGGGCACACTAGAATTTAGCGATAGTGGAAAATGGAGTAAACGAGAAATTATATATTCAGACACAATTGTAGGAGTCGCAAAAAGTGTAACAAGAGGCGAACATCAAACATCAGCATTTAAAATACATTATAGTAAAAATGGAACACATATAGTGCCATTTTGGAAGGAAGAGTAATAAATGGAATTAGAGCAATACGTTGGGAAAAAAGTAAGAGTACAAACGACTGGTAATAATGAATATATTGGAAAAGCAGTAGGATATG
>CANDRW010000064.1 GCA_947388675.1 uncultured Clostridium sp.
CCTGTTAGTTTTATTTTTCTCGCAGTTTTCAGTCTATCTGCAGTAATGGCATGAATAATATTGCTTGCTACTTCCTGTATCTTTTGTAACACTGCTCGGATAGAAGGGGCATTCGTAGTTTTATCTACATTAGCCCCTAAACTGTCTACAACTGCTCCACTCGTTTTTGGTATATTACTTATTTTTGTCTTTTTTATTGCTTTCAAATTAAATCACTTCCTTTTCTTTTTTATTTCTAATATACTTTTATAGTTATCACATAGCCTTGCTCAATATCCCACTTAAATTGAATTGTATTGCTTTCTTCTCCATCGTTTCCTACTTCTACATAGTGATGCCCCTTTGATAGCAACACACCCTCAACAAAAATTTCTAAGTTGTCTTTTCCAACTATGTAACTGCAAGGTAATTCATAATCAGTATCTTTCGCTATTGTTGTTTCAGCTTGAACTGTGTATTTTTTAAAAGAGCCACCACCTAAATCAAGATTTTCAACAA
Source organism: uncultured Clostridium sp. (assembly GCA_947388675.1). Lineage (GTDB taxonomy): Bacteria > Bacillota > Clostridia > TANB77 > CAG-508 > CAG-273. Next base: position 499 of record CANDRW010000064.1, read on the forward strand.
CTTCATAGCCGTCTGGTATATCTTCTCCGTCAAAAAATAATACACTGCGTTCTGGAACACCGTGTATTATTTAAAAGTGCCATAAAGGCTTGATGAGTTTCTGAGCCAACTGGTGCAACTATAATACTGATTTCATCTTGTACAGTCTGCAACCATTCATGAAACATTACTTCAAATTGTTCTTTTTGATTTGCTAAATCTACTTCTCCCTCTTCTGTTACTCTATTTAGCCAGCCTTGATATTGGGCAAACAAAGTAGATGTATCAACTTGATCTATTAAACCTGTAACCCATGGACATTCACTGCTACCTCTGCAGTCTGTAATTAAATCCTGTGTGATTTTTACACAAGATGGGCTTATTCTAATATCTGCTAGTCTCATTTCTACTATATCTTCTTCAGTATTAATAGCAGGATGCACTGGGTTACTAGAAGCTGTTCCTTGTCTATATACTATGCTTCCTGCTCTCCCTCCTTGTGTTTTATCCATTTGAGCCACTATACTGTCGATTCTTGTTAACAACTCTGGATTTTGCGATATAGTTATCATCAAATCACTTGGATTTTCAAACCACTTATCACTTATAATTGCTTCACCTTTTGAAACTATGATGTTCATTCCATTATCTGCTGTAAAGACTTGTAAGTCATTTGATGCTTGTCCTTTTCTAGTTGCAAAAACACCATCGCTAATTATTCTTCGATATGGTCTATTCATATCTTCTGATGAATATGTCCTATCTTTATTAATCGCATTAAAAAAACCTGCATTTACTTCATATTTAACATCATTTAGCATTTTTTGCCTCCATTTTATACATATTCAAAAACTGGTTCATTCTTATAACCATTTTCGTCTTGACTTTCTAATATTTCAATTATTCTCACATCAATTGAAGTTCCATATTCATTTAAAATATTAACAATGTCACCTAGATTGTAATCTTCTTTATATTTATAATTAATACCTGGTATTATTTCTCCTGAGAAAGAGGTAATAGTTGAATATTCTGCCATTTTCTCATATCCAACACTTTTCAAATTTTCTACATATATGTTACTGCATAATTGGACTTTTGAAACTTCTCCATCTTCGTTTTTAGTAAGAATTGCAATATTAGTATTATTAATTTGATAATAAACTACATCATTTATTACCTTTTCATTACCATTTGGATAATTGCTCAGCAATTCTCGGTAATCAATTGAACTTGAAATATCACGGGCATCTATATATAGTTCATGTCTATCAATTCCTATTCCTGCTCCAATAGTTGTTGTTGTCCTTGCTACTCCTTCACCCTCTCCTGCGACTAATGCTACATTTTTTGCATTAGTCGCATCTTTTATATAATCTGTTGTAGTAATATTGTCATAGCTCGGTGAAAATGTAATATAACCACTTCTATCTTCACCTTTGTAAAGAGAAAATACAAACATTTTATTTTGAATAAGTACTTTATATCCCCATCCAAAGTGCTTACATAATTCTCTGATTTTCTTTCCAATATTATCATAAGTCACTTGCTCACTAATTTTCTCTGTATAACCATTTCTCTCGGCTAGAATAAAATTGTTAATCTTTCTGTTTAAATCAGCAGGATTTATAATTGCATCATTAATTAAAGTCCTTATATAGTCCTCTGCCAAACCACTAAAATTGGTTTGTTTTACTACTATTCTTTGATCTAGTATAGTTTTTATATCTATACCAGTGATAATTAGTTGATTACCACTTTCGATATCAGTCTTTATTTCAACTTTTTTTATTTCGCATGCCATATCGTCATCATTCCTCGATATGTATTTGCATTCTTCTATTTTTTTAAAGTTTTCTACTGTAGCATCAATAACTAATTCACAATCACCAATGTCGTTATATCTCGGTACCCAAATAGCACTTGAAAATGTATCAATTATATGTTTTTCATTTAATTGGCTGTCTAATAAATAAAATTCATCCATCTTATACTCCTGAATATACTTTGTAATATTTGAAGTTAATATCTACTAGCATATCATTTATTCCTTCATCTGCTAAAAAACTAAAATGGTTATCTCCTATTCCTAACTGAAAGAATGATGAACCTTTTTGCATATAAGGAATTAAATTATATTCGACCGCTTCTCTCGTTAATATTATTGATTTGCTTCCTTTGTTGCAATTAACTATCAGTTTGTCATCTTTTATAAATTCATAATTTATTACAAAACTTTGTCCATTATCAACATTGCGAATTTCCAGTTTACTTACTCTTCCAATGAATTTAGCATTAATAATTAGCCCTGTTTCACTTTCGCTATCATTGATGATATTTGTTACTTTTTCAAGTTCAAGCGAAGATATAGGAATTGGCTCATCTCCATTGATAGAAAATGGGAAAATAAATTTTTTCACAATTTTTGAAATGCTTTGTATTATTGTTTCCATGTCTTTAAAGTATGGGTTCGGACATATTATTGATATCTGTGCTCTTTCGTCATTTGTAAATTGTGATACTTCTAATGCTTCAACATATCCTTCAATATATACGTTTCTGGTTTCGTTTTGATAATAGATTTTGCAATATTGTTTATTTCTAAAGTATTTATATAATCTTATCCTGTTTTTCTCTATATCTCCATTAATTTTTATTGTGATAACTACATTCCTAGTTTGTAATTTTGAAGAATTAAAACTTGCACCATCTACTCCTGCAATTGCTGATGTATTTATTTGTGCAACTGGCGGATTTAATCCATCTATGCCTATTACCTGATATTCTTCTTCATTTTGTGTTAGTCTAATAATATGCCCATTATTATTTTCAACTTTTAAAACAAACATTTTTATTTCCCTTCTTTTAGTTTCAATAATCGCCTTGTATCCCTATATACTTCAACTCTTGAAGGCGATTTAGGTGCATTTATAATTTGTGTATAATTTATATTTGAAGTTGCTTGAGCATTTCCACCTTCATGTACTGTAGTTGTTAAAGACTTTGCACTTTTTAATCTCTGCAAATTTCCTGCTACAGTTGCAGTTAAAGCTGGCATCGGAATATCCTCATTTAATGTTTCTTTCAAATTGCTTAAAACTCCCTTGCCAAAGTTTGCAATTTTCTTAGTTATTGAATTTTCTTCTTTATCTACACCGATTCCTAATCCTTGTAGCAAGAATTGTCCCATTTTTTCAGTTGCTTTAGATGGTGAATGTTCTTGTAACGACTTTCGTAAATTGTTAAGCAATGAATTACCAAATATGTTAATTGCACTAAAGGCTTTTCTTTGCTGTTCTTGATTTTTTATTCCTTTTGTTGTTCCTTCTAGTAGATTTTCTCCTGCTTTTTCTGCATCAAGTTTTTTATCATTTATTTTGTTAATTGTTTTCTTAACAAATTCTGACATTTCCTTTTCTGCCTTTGGCTCACCTTGTTTGACACCATCTATATACATTTGTACTTTTCCATTTCCTGCTTCTTTAAACTCAACTTTTTTTCCAGTTGCTTCTGCTAATTGATTTGCAAGTCCTATTTTCCAATTTTCAGCTGCTTCTTTATTTCCAGTTGTTATACTAGATGTATAAGTTTTTAAATCTTCTTGTAGTTTTTTTATTTGTTTTTCAGAAGATTTTATTTGTTCATCATAAATATCACTATTAGACTTTTTCTTTTGCTCTAAAAGCATTTGCAAATTTAATCTCTCATCTTCTAGTTGACTTTGAATTAACGCTTTTTGCTGATCTTGATTTGTTTTTAAATTTTCAACATACTCTGCATTATAAGTAGTCATCTTATCATACTTTTCTTCATGTGCTAGTGCTGCATTTTGTTCATAAAGTCCTATTGTTGTGTTAAATTCTCGTAGCATCTCTTCCTGTGTATCATATTGTTTCTGCTTTTCTTCGATAGTTTTTTCTACATTTTCAAGTTCTTTTTGTGCCATAGCTGCTTGAAAGCCACCATGTGCTACACTCATTTGTTCTACAACCTCTTGTCTTTTTATTTGCAAATCTAGCATCTCTTGTTCTAATGCATTCTGATTTTGAAGAATAGTAGCCTTTTCATTAATTGCTTTTTTGTATCCCTCTTCTTGTGCTTCAAGGATTATCATTGCCTTTTTCTTTTGCATGACCTTATCAAAACTATCTGTTAACTTTTTATAGTTCTGAATAACACCATCCACCATATTTATTTCAATGCCTAGTGCATCTTTTAATGTAGATGTAATGAAACTTGCCCTTCCTTCATAACCTTTTTTTACTTTTCCATTTGCATCAACAATATTGGTCAATTCGTCATATAAGTTTTGATAATGTTGTAATTCATTTAATCCACTATTTATATTTTCCTTTTTAGCTTCATTTAAATCTTCCCATGCTTTTTTGTTTTCTTCTACTATTCTTGTTTGATCTTCTGCCGCTTCTTTTTCTGCTTTTATACTTTGATATGTTTCATCACTTTGCACTGCCCATACTGCTAATGCTGCCACTACTGCGGTAATTGCAGCGGCTAAAGCCACGTATGGATTAGCTAGCGTTGTAATGTTTAATGCTTTCATTGCCGAAGTAACACCTGCAATAATAGACGGAGCTGATGTAAATGTTTTAATGATACTTCCTAGCACTGTTGCAAAACTTGCAATTTTATTAACTGCAAATACCGCTAAAATTCCGCTTATAGCTCCCATAATAATAGACTTGTTATCCACAAGCCATTTAAAAATATCTACTACAATTTTAATACCTTTACTTATTTTTCTCCCTAATGCTTCCCAATTAATACCATTTATTAATTGCTTTATCGCTGGCAATACCTCTTTTTTAATTGGCTGTGATAATGATGTTATAACCGTTCTCCCTATTGAATGAATATTTGTTTCTACATCATCATATCGAATTTCCTTTAATTCCTCCATTGTGCCTTTTGTATCTTTGAAAGTATCACCTAAGGTATTTAGTGATTTTACGACATTTAAGTTTGCATCTTCTCCCATTGTTCCGAAAGCTATTTGTGCCATTGTTAAGGCTTTTTGCTCACTCTTACATTTTGAAATATCTTTGACGATGCTGTCTATAACTGATTTCATCGTGCCTTTTCCTTTTTCCCAATTCTTAAATGCTTCCTTAGTATCTTTACTAAATGAGCCTAAATTTTCTTTAATCGTTCCATCTCCTAGTCGGTTCTTAACTTCATTGATACTATCATTTACTTTATCTAAGTTGTATGCTCCACTCTTTGAACCATTAGCCAATAATTGAAAATACTCTTCTGCTGTATATCCTGCTTGCTTAAAGTTTCCTGAATATTCTGTGACATTATCTCCTAATTCTGATGTATAATCTAGCCCTTCTTGTGATCCTTTTGCAAATAAATCAAATGCCTTTTGTACATCTAATCCAAAATGTGTCATTAAATTAGAAACACCACGGATCGTTTCGTTAAAATCCGAGCCGAAGGTATCTTCTAAAGTCATAGCATTTTCTACAAGCATTCCTATTTTAGATGGATCAACTTCTCCTGTCGCTTGTTTTACGTACGCCATTTTGTCCGCTATATCTTCTAAGCTTTCTCCATAATCGTCACTATATAGCCTGTTCATCTCTTCGTTAAAGCCTTGCATTTCTTCTTTTGTTGCTCCTATTGATGCTTGAAGTTTGTTACTTGCTTTTTCCCCTTCAAATGCTAAATCTTTAAAACCTTGAATTGCTTTTTTCACACCATCTGCAATCAAGGAAGCTATTGCTCCTTTTAGTATTGAAAATCCTCCGCTCGATTCTTCTGCTTCATTACCTGCTTTTTCTAGACTATCTGCTAAATCAGCTGTATTTTTCTTTGCATCCTTACTTTCATCATTCAAATCTTCTAATGCATTTTTATAATGATTTATTTCTTTTTTGGTCTTTTCAATATTGGCTTGTGCATTTAAAATCGTAATTGCCATTGTTTCAGATGCTTTTTTATTTTTTTGTTGTTCTTTTTCTACATCATCTAAAGCCTTTTTATACTCTTTATACTCATCAGAAGTTTTGGAAATGCCTTGACTTGCAAGTTCTTGTAGTTTTTTTCGTAGTTCATCTGCTCGTTTTCCATTTTCTTGATATGCTTTGTTCATTTCATTTTGTTCATTCACATAATTATCAACCATTTTTTCTTGCTGTTTTAAAATGCTTGATAATTGTGTCAATTTCGCTTTTATACCGTCTGTTGATTTCGACCAATCATCCATTGTTGCACTACTTTTGTTAAATTCCGCATTAGCAAGTTTTATAGCATGATTTGCTTCTGCAATTCCTTTTTTAAATTCACTTACGTCTAATCTATACTTAGTTGTTATATCTTGATTTCTTGGCATTTTCTTCACCCTCTAACTTATTACTGGTACATATACCTTTGTTTTTCCTGTTTCTGTTTTCTGATAGTGCTTTCCTTGTTCTTCTTTTTCATTAAGATTATTTAATCTATAAATTAGCAAAAAGACTTCTGTCGCTCTTTGTTTTCTGACATCAAACGGTGACAAACAAGTATATCGATTACACAAACTCGTATTTATTTCAAAAAATAATTCATAGAGGGAGGCTTTACTGTTGCCTCCCTCATTTAGTTTTTTAGTTTTAATCCTCTAATCATTTCTGCCATTGTATATTTCACAATATTTACCACTACTTTTACTATATCTGATGTCTTTGTATGTTTTAATTCTTCATCTGTTATTCCTTCAAAAATATCTTTTAGTAAATTCTTTACCATGTCCATGCCACCAAATGTAGCTTTTACAACTAATTTTGCAATTTCAGCATCCGAACCACTTTCTAAAGCATCTAAGTCTACTAAATTTACAAAATCCTCCACTGTTCCGAACATTAAATCGTATGTATTTGCAGTATAAGTTTTTACTATTTCTTTTTTCTCATATATATCTAATTTTAATTCCATAATAATTTCCTTTCATATAAAAAGTTTAGGGTAATTTTGTAAATGAAAGGCTTTTACAAAAAACGTATATATCCGCTGTCCCCTTTTAGTTTAAGCTGCTGGTTGTAACTCATCTGGAGTAGTAACCTTCGTAAAGAATGTACTTAAATCTGCTTTTCCATCATCTGTAACACTCAAATATTTACAAGGTTTATTTCCTGCCTTTTCATACTTTGTTGATGTATGAATAGAATTAAATGTATATTCCATATTAGTTGCATCTGTTCCATCTGTTTTGGTATTAAGTGTTTTTCCTCCTCCTGTAAATTTACCTTTATACACCCAGTTATATTCTTGTTCTCCTGATGCCTTTAATCCAACGAAGCCTAATGCAAAATATTTTTTCTTTTTAGGTGTTCCAATCAATGCTCCAGTAGTTTCATCGTATGTTGTTCCTTCTATTAGAGCCCTTGTCTTATTTTCTGGAACTGACACTACTAAATTATAATTATCTGACCCTTCACTATCAATTACTACTGCGGACATATTATCATAATAATGTGCTTCGCTACTCTCTGATAATTCACCGCCTAATGTTTGAACTCCTGCAAGTTCAATTACTTTTCCATATTTTTCTGTCACTTTTCCTGTTGCTTCATCTACTTCTTCTGTTAATTCAGCAACAACCAAACCTGAAACGCCTACATATTCATCAATTTTAATCATTTTAAATCCTCCCTTTTTTCTTTTTTTAAAATATTAATACCTCTACCTGTATGTGTTATTTCATCGCTCATAACATCATGCCCTTTTCCATACGCTATAAAACCATTCTGTTTTAGAAGTTCTACTGCTTCCAAAAGTTTTGTATTCACTAAATTTGGATCAGTTGAATAAAAATTTAAGTCAAAGTTCCAAATATATGCATTTTCTTTGTTATCATAAAATGAGCTTCCATCACTACTATTGTTCCAAAACGTAAAAAAACTGTCTGGATATTCTTCATTTATTCCCAAGCTACTTTGTTGAATTACTGGAAATTTTAATGTTTCTAATATTCCTATTAATTTGTCTTTCATCATTTGCCTCCTATTTTTTCAATTGCTTCTTCAAACACTTCTTTTTGAATTTCAGCTATTTCCTTTGATGTTTCTTTGCCATAAAGTGCATTAAATAACTTTTGATCTTTTTTCATTCTTGGTGTTCCATACATTAAAAAAATGGAAGCTAGACCACCATTAGAAATATCAAATCCCACATCAATTTCAACACTACTTCCAATCCATATTGGCTTAGATGTTTCATCAATTGACTTTTCTGTATTTCCTGTTTGCTCATGCTTCTTCATTTCTGTATGCAATTTTTTATTAATATGTTGCTTTGATTTTGTAAGTGCAACTTCTGATGTCTTTTTTACATCTCCATCCATATCTTTTATCTGTTTTGTCAAATTTCCTAATTCACTATAATCAATACCAAGTTTTTTTCCACTTGAAGCTTTATATCCATTGTTAAATTGTGCCATTTTATGCACCACCTTTTATTCTTTTAACCTTAAATTTTAAGAATTGATGCCTTCTGTTAATATCTTCTGGTTCTCCCATAATGTCATAGATTTCTCCGCTTTCTAAAGCAACTCTGCAATTTGCTTTTATGTCTGGTCTGTACCATGTTTCGATGTTTGCAGTATCTTCTATAGAATATACTCCATTTACTGTTTTTTCTGTTCCTCCATAACTTTTGAAACTTCCAAAAAATAAATTTACAGAATTGTTATTCTTATCTTTTATGGATAGAGCTTCTTCGATTGTTGGATATTCCTTTTTATTAACACCTGTTATTTGATTAGCAGCTTTTGGAATTAATAATACAAGTGGAATGGGATTTTTTATTTCTACTCTATAATCACTCATTCTTATCTTCCTCCACTTTGGTAGCATTATCTTTTTCTAACTCTGCTACTGTCTTTCCACTTAATTGGATTGCTCTTTGCATGAAATATGGAGAGAACGATGTCCCTCCGCTTCCATAATTCCATAAATCTGCTACGCCTCTTGCTACTATTCCAGATGATGTTGAATGTTCTACCACTTCTCTTAGTACCCCTCCATCTATAAGGTATTGCTTAACTTCATCAATATATTCTTGTATGGTGCTATCTTGATATGATCCTGTTATTCCCAGACTCTTTTTTACCTTTTCTAGCATATCATGTGCTCCTTTATTTTAGTTTTTCAACTAATCTTCTTGGATCAGCTAATAATTCTTTTGCTCTTTCTTCCTCTACTGATATTACATCATTGACCTTATATTTTTGATTTGTGTATTTGTCAGTAAAAGCAATCAAGACTTTTAATTTTACATCATTAGCTTCTGCTACCTTTTCTTCTTCCTCAGTTTCCTTCTTTTCTTCTGCCACTTCAACTTCATTTTCTTTTAGTTCTCCTCCTGTTGTAACATCTTTTTCGTCAATTTCTACTGATTCATTCTCAACTACTTCATCTACTTGATTTTGTTTTTTTGCCATTTTATATGACCTCCTTTAATTAGCTAATTCAAAGG
>CANDRW010000065.1 GCA_947388675.1 uncultured Clostridium sp.
TTTCCATTTAGACCTATTGCTACATTTTGCGTTAATATTTTGTTATCAGCAAATGGCTTTTGTCTATATTTCTTATTTACTACACTGGCTATGCCCCATTTGGCAGATCCATGTTCTTCTCTCCTGCGATAATTCTTTTTTGTAGATTCATATATACTTATTCCTAATATATAAAAACATATAAAAATAAGAATAGTTTTTATGCTATTCTCACACCATGTCAAATTAAATGGATTTTCCATTATTTTTGAAAAATTATTTATTATTCCTACTATTCCATTATTTATATATGGTGCAATTAGAATAGCTACCCATACTACTGGAATTATACCTAATATATACAAAAACTCATTTGTTTTCTCATTATCTCTCGTTACTTACTCTTTCCCTTTGAAATATAGTTCTTTTTCTAATGGGGATATTTAATAGTCTTAATAATAATTCATTTACAAACTCTGTTGATTTGTTTTCTCTTATTAACTTTGTACGAAGTTCGTTAAGGGAATTTATTATCATTCCGTATTCGTACTTATTTAATATTACTACTCTTTGTTCTTCCAATACAATTTTCTCCTATCTTGCTTGTTCTTTTTCTCTACTTTGTTTTGCAAGTAGTTCTATACAATGACTTGTTCTTCCACTTATATTTTCCATTGCATCATGAATTGGCTCTAATTCTTCTCTTATTTCCTTTGCTGATAATTCCTTTAGTTCATAAGGAATATCTGTTACATTATAATTTGAAACATCTATGCCATATTTTTTGCAAACCATATAAGATACACAATTAGCTTTGAAAGCATCTAATTCTGTATTTTCTCCTATTTCTTGTTTTGCAAGTTCTTGTGTTACTTCATGGAAAATTTGTGGTGCTTCTGCACCTCTTGCAATATATAATACATCTTTTTCTGAATCATACAATGCACTTCTATCTGTATTTGGTATTTCATTTACTACTTCTACCTTTGCTTGGCTACTATTTAAAAATACTCTTAATAATAATTTATTATCATATCTCATTATAGGATTTGGTTTCTTTCTTATACTAACTTGTGATATATCAGTTAAGTATTTTACATTATAATTTGTTGCCTTTGTGCCATCTTCTCTCATATAAGAATCTGCTGGCTCTAATATTTTTACATCATTTTTACGATTTTTCTTTGGAAAGCCACCTGCATTTGTCCAACTATCATAATCTCTTAAAACTGTTGCTTCTGGCATTTGTGCTGTTATTAGTAAACTATTTCCTACTGAATATTGCTCAAACTTACTTTGAGTATCTAAATATTTCTTAAATTCTTGCCCGTCTTGTACGATTTTTTCTGCTGTTGTATCAATTAGTGCATATACTCCTTGTTTTTCTTGTTTTTTATATTCAATCCATTCTTCTTTATTATATTGTCGATTTTTCTTGTTATAATTATCAAATACTTGGTCTAATTCTCCCATGTTCATTTACCTCTTTCCTTATTTCCTATTTCTATTTTTGGTGCTTGTACTTGTGGCATTTCTACCATAATACTTTCTTTCGATTTTTGAGCATTCTTCAATTCCGTTTCAACCTTTAACTCTGCTTCTGCTTCTTTTAATTTCTTCTTAACAGATTCTTTTTGTGCAGGTTTAGTAACCCCCTCGGAATTGTTTTTGCTCTTCAAGGAAGGCTCTGACGGAGGGTTTTTTTCCGTTTTTGCTACTTCGGGGTTTTGATTTTCATTTTCCTTTGGTTTAGAAAAAATATCATCTACCATAGCTTCATTTACTTGTGTTCTTCCCTCTCCTAAATCTGGTGCATTATCTGACAAATCTTTTTCGTTTTTATTAGCAACTTTTTCCTTTTCAATTTCTGTTTGAATTGATGCTTTGTCAAAAGTACACAACTTATACCTTTCTATTACTCTGTTTACTTGTGGTGCATCTTTTGCTCTAACAATAATATCTACTACATCATTTTCTGCTGTTTCTTTTTCATTAACTTTATTGTCTTTATTAACCTCATCAATGCTGTTCTTTTCATTTTTTAGATTTTTTTTCTTTCCTTTATTGGATTTGTCTGCTAAAACACAGAATTGTATTCCATATCTTTTAGCTTCATGACAGAAAGTCTTTAAATCTTCTTTTTTAACTGAAAATATCTTTAATTCATTATCACTTTTTAGCATATTGGTTAATCTAGTCTTTCCTTTAGATACTTTTTTTCTATCTTGTGATATAGTATATAATGCAACAGCAATATTTTTCGCAGCTGCACCACTTATTTTTGCAACTATTTCCATTCCTTCTAGTGTTAGCCTAATGGTTTGTTCTGCTGAATCACTTGATATACTCACTATTTTCTTTCTCCTTTTCTTTATCTTGATTTCTATTTTCTACTTCATCAATAGTTTCCTTTATCTTTGGTGTTCTTGTTTCAATATCTTCTATTAAATCAATTTCTTCATTTAGTTTTTTTATTTCACTTTGAAGCACTTTTATTTCTTCATAATTTTTTTGTTTATCACTTTCATTAGCTGCTTTCCTATTTTTCTTCCATAAGTTCTCTACTTTTGCCTTATTTTCTTTTCTATCTAATATAAGTGATTTTTTATATGATAAAAGCTCTTGGGCAGATTGAATGTTTTTTCTGCACAAAAGCCTTGCTTCTTTTGAAATTTTATCCATCTTTTTTATTTCTTCTCGCAGTTCTTTTGAATATTGTTTTTTCATCTTCTTATTTTTTGGATACACTTTTAATAAAAAGCAATAATGCAAGTATAATGCTTTTATTCCTTTAGCCTTTTTTCTATTTTTTAGATTTTGCTTTTTTACCATTTTATATCTTTTATGGTTTGCTCTTGCCTCTGGAAATGGCTCTCTAATTGCTTGTGTTTCATAAATTCTTTTTTCAATATTTTCAATTTTGTAGTCATCTCCAAAGGCTCTCTCTATTCTAATATTCTTTTTGTATGGCTCTTTTCTAACACTTAATTTTCCATAACGATTTTCGACTGTATAATCCATTTTATTTAATATAGATAGAAAGTCTTTATATGAGTATGCTTGTCCTATTGCATAGTCAATATCTTCTTTTGCAATAGTATGATGATTAGATTTTTTTACTTCTGATTTATAAAAATTTCTGTAATCTATTTTACTTTTTGGACACTTTTTTTCTTCTATTACACTCAACTTATATTCTTCACAAAGTCTATCTGATGTTTCTCGCATTAGAGCATAAGTTTCATGACAGTCATGATATTTTTTTCCATCTTTAAATGAAACAGAATTTAAACAGAAGTGGTTGTGTATATGTTCTGTATTCAAATGTGTTGTTACAATAACTTCAAATCTATCTCCCCATAATTCATTTGCTAATTTCACACCAATTTCGTGTGCAATTTCTGGAGTTACCTCTCCTTTTGCAAAAGACTGAAAAGCATGATAACCTAAAACACCATTTGTTTTACTATATCTTCTTTTGGTTCTCATCATATCTTCATGTATAGAATCTTTATCACAATTTATTGCTGTAACATATAATTGTTCTTCTGTTTTATATGATGACTTTGCATACTCTATAACATTATGAAGTTCACTATATCTTTCTTTGCTTGTTTTACTTGGATTAGTAGTGTAAACAATTACATGATCAAGTCTTTTTTTTATTGCTTTTATTTTTGTTGTAGCCATTTTACTTTTCCATATCTAAAAATTCTTTCTTTATATTTTCTGCTAATTCATTCCATTTTATATAAACCTTTTTATAAAATGGTGCATCAATTATATCTAAAGCATTTGCTTTTCTTGCAATTTGATTTAAGTTTATTCCAACAAGTTGTAATTGTTTTATTATCTCATACATATTTTCTGTTGGTTGTTCTTTTGGTTTGTATCCCATAATAAGATTTCTTATATAAGCACTTTCATTAAGTCCTGCTTTCTTTGCATTTTGTTTTAGTGCTTTTGTTTCTTCTTCATTTAGCCATACTTGTTTTTTTATATCTCTTGTTCTCAAATAAAAATTATACACCTCTTCCTAATATCATTTTTATGGGGTTTGGGGTTTCCCCACATTTTGCATTTGTGCGGGAGTACAAATGCAGTGCTTGCTAGGACATCATTTTTACATTTCTAAAATAAGCTAAAATAAAACTACATATTTTTTTATTGTATTTTTTCTATTTTTTAAGCTGATTTTTATTCAAATTTTATTCAATTTCTCTTACAACTTCTTTTAAATCTTCAATATTATCTTCTAAATTTTCAATTAACATATCAATATATACAATGTCATCTTCTGTTAAAGCATTCTCCATTTCTTTAAGATTTTCATACATTTGGTTAATAGTTCCTTTGATATTTTCTCTATTTTCCTTATCAATAATGTTTTCTTCTTCCATTTCATCATAGTTATTTTCTTCTCTTTTTCCAATAATTTTTGTTTCAACTGCTGCTAAATCTTTATAAGAATGGTCTAACATATTTGTTCTTAAATATGCCTTTTCTACAATATCTGTTGCTTCTTTTTCACTTTCTGCACATACTAAAATTTCTTTTCTAAATATCTCTTTCATTTCAATTTTATATTGATTCATAATTTATTTTCCTCCATTTTTTGTTTTATCTTGCTACTTCGCATGCCTTTTCTTTTGCTGTTTTATTCAACTTTTTTATACCTAACATATATCGTAAATAATCATTACAGTCCTTTCCTGCTGGTGCAGGTCTATCTAAAATTTTATAGCTTTTTGATAGTGTTTCTTGCAAAGCTATGCTTGCATTTCTTCCAACTTCATCATTATCTAAATGCAAATGTATTTCATTTATGTTAGGATTCTTCTCTAAAAATTCTTTTATTGCCATTGGTATTTTATTATTTTCACTTATCTTTGATGGGTTATTTACACCTGCAAGTGAAATCATATTTTCTCTATGCCAGTCAATATTTTTCATTTTTAATAATGTTGCATAAGATAATAAATCAATAGCACTTTCAAATAAATGCACTCTATTGCATTCTGTTTTTGCCTTTAATCTAAAGGTATATGCTTTATCACTTCCTTTCGATTCTCCCATAAATCTTGTATCGTTTGTACCTCTATAAAAAGCATATTTTGGATTTTTATTATCGTCTAAACCAATAAAAACAACATTATGATTAGGCTCACTTTCATAAATCAAATTGTTTTCTATGCACTCTTTTATTATCTCTTGGGCAATTCCCCTACTCATTAAATATTTTTTTGCACGATCACAATTATTTGATTTTGTCGGTAAAACTAGCATAATGTTTTCTTGTTTTTCTTCTTTATAAATTACAGGCTGCTTAACATTTATATTGCCTATAATAGTTTGTATAGCTTCTAAAAAAGAATATTTTTTTACTTTCATTAGATAAGAAACAGCATTTTTTCCACCTATACCCTCTGAAAACCAATTCCATAACCCATTACTTATTCTCATACTATCGTGTGTTTTTGTGGTATATGTTCCATTTCCTATCTTCACTAACTCATCTGGCTCATAGTTTTGTAGATAAGTTAATAAATCCATTTCTTCTGCTTTTTTTACTATTTCTGGTGGTATATAAGGCATGTTTTTCACTACCTTTCCAACAAAAAAAGAGATACTAATTGCTTAATATCTCTCCGTTTTGTTTATTTTTTCTTCTTAACAATTTTTGAATTTCATTCTTTTATCTTCTTTAAATTGTTTTCGACTTGGATTTCCCTCAACTCTATAAATCTTTTGATTTTTTATATCATATATAACTGACCAAACTGTATCTGCATTTGTTTTCCTATCATATTGACACATAAAACCATATTTCCCTGATAGAATATTCTTTGTTAATTCGATAGAAAAGTTATTACTATTTTCTTTCAATGAATTATATGCAACTGAATATCTTTCTTCTGCTCTCCAATTATCTACATTATAGTTGTTGTACTTCTTCATTTTTTGTGAATTAAATTCATTAGCAACAGCTACAAAATTCCCATCCTTATTTGGTTTTATTACTTCTATATATTCTGCATTACATTCTACAACTGCTATATTTCCTATACTATCTGCAACAGTCACAGTTTGTTGAGAAGCTATTGGAATATTTTTTAATTTTTCTATTACTTCATCAGTAGTTTTACATTTCTCAAGTAAATATCTTACTAATATTCCTGCATTAAATCCTATGTTTATGACTTTTGGATATATAAATGTTAATCCTATTGCTAATCCATATTCATTTATTCCATCTTCCATTTCTACAAAAGCTGTAGTATTTCCATTAAAAGAATATACATTATCTAATTTGTATAAACAATTCATATATAGTTTTTCTAAATCTACTAGGAAATCACTATTTCTTCCAAATATAATATTATTATCATCTTTAAATGCCAAACAAGTACAATGATTATCAAATTCAAAACAATACATACTTATTAGAAAAGTATATAAATTTTCATAAAAATCTTGTTGACCATCAGCTATTCCTTTTATTTCTTCTAAAATTTCTGGATAGTATTTTTTATAAATTGGTAAGCATTGGTTAGCAAACTTTTTTCTTTCTTCTGTAATGACAAAAGTGTGTTGACTACTTATAATCTTATTATTTTTATATAATAATTCTCCCCATTTATAACCTGCATTATAATGAGTTCCTTTAAATCTTGAATGATACATTTTTAATTTTCTCTCCTTTAATTTTATTGTAAGTACCTACTAATTTAAGTGTAGAAAATTAAAAAATTTTTGTCAATACTCTTGTTTACTATAATAATTTCTTTTTCAAAAAATATAGATTAGCTAATTTTAAGCTAACCTACAACTTGTAATTTAGCGAATAGTAACTTAATTTTCTTTTTTATTAAACATATGGCGTACTTTATCTATTCGATTATTTGGTCTACGTGATTGAATAACTGGTTCACAAGTAGCAATTTGATAATCTTTTAATTCTGTCAAAAAAACTGCTTGCCCATTTGTATATAGAGTTAAAGTATTACGATATTCATTAATACAACGTACAGGAATATGTCCTGTAAAAATAATTTCATCATTTTTTGATTGACTAGTTTCAATTATTGCACAATGTTTTTGTGCATCATTATATGCACGAGAAAGGTATCCCTGTGGTGTAAAAAGTATAAACGAAAGATATGGCTCTAATAATTGCGTTCCCGCTTTTTTCAATGTTTGTTCAAGTACAATTGGGGCAAGAAAGCGAAAATCCGAGGGAGTACTAACAGGGCTATAATAAACACCATATTCAAAACATATTTTACAATCTGTCACTTTCCAACCATACAATCCTTGCTCCAGTCCATAATTAATACCTTCTCTTACTGCATTTTGAAAACTTTGATTTAAATAACCGAGTGAAACTTTGCTTTCGTACTGTATTCCAGTGCCAATTGGAAGTGGAGTTATTGATAATCCAATTGATGCCCAAAATGGATTTGGTGGTACTTCAATATGAATAGTATAATCTGCCTTTTGTAATGGCTTTTCCAAATAAATTACGGTTGGATCTTCGATTCTTATGTTTATGTGATATTTTTCAATCAACAGAGAACAGATAACTTCTAACTGCACTGTTCCTAAAAAAGAAATGATGATTTCATGTGTTATCGTATCAACATAATAACGTAAAAGAGGATCAGTATCTGCAATTTCTGTAAGAGCATCCAATAATTTTTCTCTCTCTTCTATTTTTATCGGTTCAATTCTTGTTCGTAGCATTGGTACAGGCTTGTCATTCCATACATTGCATGGCAAAATCTTTTCATTTCCTATAATATCGTTCAATCTTAATGTATTGTTAGGTATAATAAAAATATCTCCAGAACAAACTATTTTTGTCTGTATCATTTCCCCATTTGAAGGAATATATATTTCTGTAAGTTTCATTTTCTTTTTTTCTGGCAACATAATTGTATCTCGTAAGTGTAATGTTCCACTATAAAGACGCAAATAAACTAATCTTTGCTTATGGTCTGTATATTCAATTTTAAAAACTCTTCCACATAGTTCTGAATCATTCTCATTCATTTCAGAACAAAAAAGATTTGAAATAGCTTCGATAAGTTGTTGAGTCCCTATATTATTTCTAGCACTTCCATGGTATATAGGAAACAACGAACCTTTTTTAACACACCTATATTCTTCATACATTAATTCTTGTATAGTCAATTTTTCTCCTACAATATATTTTTCTAAAAGTTTATCATTTTTGGAAATTACAGGATCCCAATCATCTAAATCAATGATATTTTTAATTGATATTTCTGGAGTTAATGTTACATTTTGCATAACAATAATATCATTTGAAAGTTTTTCTTTGATATTTTGATAAATATTATTTAAGTTAATTCCATCCTGATCTATTTTATTTATAAAAATAATTGTTGGTATATTCATTTTTTGAAGTGCATGGAATAGTATTCGGGTTTGTGCTTGTACACCATCTTTAGCAGAAATTACTAAAATTGCTCCATCAAGAACAGATAAGGAACGATACACTTCTGTTATAAAATCTGTATGTCCAGGAGTATCTACAATATTGATTTTGTAGTCATTCCAATTAAAAGAAGTAACTGCTGCCTGAATTGTGATTCCACGCTGACGTTCTAAAAACATAGTATCTGTCCTTGTTGTTCCCTTATCTACACTGCCTAATTCTAAAATTGCTCCACTTGTATAAAGCAGACTTTCCGTTAAGGTCGTCTTTCCTGCATCTACATGAGCAAGAATACCAATGTTGATTATTTTCATGGAATTTCCCTCCCTACAAATTTATCTTTTAACTTAAAATCAATATTTGCTAATTTTGTTCTTTTAAACTATTCTCAAAATCAATTATCCACTTTTCTAATGTTTCTACTAATGCTAATTGTTGTTTGAACATTTGTTTTCCAACATTAGGAATATGTTGTCTATGAGATTGTCTTTCATTTAGCAATTCTTTTAATTCTAATATCTTTGATTTTATATTAGAAACAAGAATCTTTTTTTGTTCATCATCTACTAAATCTAAATTCGTGATAATAACATTAAAATCCAAATATAGACTAACATCAGAATTTGAAATATCATTCATAAGTTTATTAAAATAATCATTACCTTTGTTAGTAATAGTATATATTGCTTTATCTGGCATATTTCCCTCTTTCTCTTTATGGCTAACAATATATTCTTTTGATTCTAATTGTAATACTTTCTTATAAATAGACTGTTCACTAATTTTTACCCATCTTGGTATATTACGATATTCTATATTTTTTTTAATATCATAAGCACTTTGTGATTTTTGTTTAATAAGTCCTAATAATACCAAATCTATATTTGACATAATCTCTACTCCTTACTTAATATAATCTGTAACGCCAAGTCTATTTCCAAATGGATCTTCAAACTCGACTGCATTACCAGTTCCAATTTTAAAAGGCTCACTCAAAAATTTTATATCATTATTCAACATTTCTTTATAGAAGATTGCAACATCTTCTACTTCAAACCATATTGTAGGCTTTAAATTCTCAAATTTATTTTTGTCTTTTAAAATTATTGCAGGTTCTTCATTTCCAATATTATAAGCAACCATTCCCTTATCAGA
>CANDRW010000066.1 GCA_947388675.1 uncultured Clostridium sp.
AATATTAGGTAATAAAAAATATTACCCATATTCAAGCAAAATTAATTTTGCTAAATCTTAATGCTTCGTAAACTAGCATTAAGATATTTGCACAGAAAGGAAATAATAAAAAATGAAAGTAGATTCAGAGCAATTTTTTGATAGTATTTTTTTATCATACAATAAAATTTTAGAGAGATTACATGTATTAGGGATAACAACTAAAAATGGTAAAGAAATATCAGAATTAGATTTAAGAAGAGCGATAGATATAATGGTAAAAAAACATCCAACTTGTAGATGGAGAAGTGAAAAAATTAGAAGTAGAAAATATTTTGTTTTGATTGAAGGGTACTACTGGCTAACTCAAGTCTATTTTCAAAAAGAAAAGTCTTTAATAGATGCTGATATAGATTTTTTCAAATTAAGGATTAAACAATATGAAGAATTGCTAAAAATAGAACATAATGAAAATTGGTGGAATCAAGATATGGAGATAAAGCAACTATGTGAATATTTCAATAGAAAAGATATTACAGTTAGAAAAGCAATTAAAAAGATGTGCAATAATGGATTAGGAGAATATAAATTTTTAGTTGATAATAAAGTTGTAATTTCTAAAGAAGGAGTGGGATGGATTTGCAAAAATGTATTTAAACATAAGTATTTAGAATTACTAGAAAAGTATAAGATGGAGTTAACTGAGAAATATATTGAGGCAGGGTATCCTTATGATAATTTCTTTTGGAAAAATTAAAAAATGAAATAAAATTTCTAAAAAAGTATTGCGAAAGAAACAGATGTTCGATATATTATAAAAAACAAATTTTATTTGTAAATTTATTGTTAAAAATGTTGAAGTATGATAGAATCTGCTAGAAAGAAGGAAAAATATAAATGTTTAATATGTACAATAGAAGATATACAGGAAGTAAATACAAGTTGATGGAATGGATAAGAACACTTATAACAGATAATTGTGAGGGTAAAACTTTTTTTGATGTATTTGCTGGTACTGGAGTAGTAACAGAATATATGATAAATGATTATGAAAAATATATAATTAATGATTTTTTATATTCAAATGAAGTTATATATAAAGGCTTTTTATTGCAAGAAGAATATGATATGGATAAACTTATAAAAATAGTAGGAACATATAACAAAACTAATAAAACAAAATTAAAAGACAATTATGTTTCAACTAATTTTGGAGATAAATATTTCAACAAATATGATGCTAAGTTAATAGGAAAGATAAGAGAAGAATTAGAAACTAGTATTTCTAAAAAAGAAATAAATAGTAAAGAATATTATATTTTACTTTCATCTTTATTATTTTCGATAGATAAAATTGCTAATACATGTGGGCATTATGATGCATATAGAAAAATAGATAATATAGAGAGTAAGTTTAAATATGAATTAATTCTGCCTAAACAACTAAAAGAAAAACAAAAAATTGAAATTTATAGGGAAGATTCAAATAGTTTAGCCAAGAAAATAAAAGCAGATATTGCTTTTATAGATCCTCCATATAATTCAAGACAATATAGCAGATTTTATCATGTCTTAGAAAATATAACTAAATGGGAAAAACCAGAACTATATGGAACTGCTTTGAAACCAAAAGAAGAAAATATGTCAGAATATTGTAAAACATCTGCACCAAAGGCTTTTAAAGATTTAATAGATAGTTTAAATGTTAAATATGTAGTTGTTACATATAACAATACATATAATTCAAAAAGTTTATCTTCTAAAAACAAAATAACACTAGAAGAAATAAAATCTATATTAGATGAAAAAGGAGAAACAAAAGTATTTGACAAACCATATAAATTTTTTAATGCTGGAAAAACAGAATTAAAAAATCATAAGGAATATGTATTTATTACAAAGGTGGAAAAATAATGAATAAAAAAGAAACTATAAGATCTCCTTTCTTTTATGTTGGAGACAAATATAAATTAATGCCACAATTAAAAAGGTTATTTCCAAACGATATAAACAATTATATAGAGCCATTTGTAGGGCGGAGGAAGTTCATTTCTTAATTCTTTAGGAAAGAGATATATATTAAATGATGTTGATAGTAGTGTAGTATCACTACATAAAGAATTGGGAAAATATGCAGGCAATTCAGAAGAATTATTAAAAAAATTATATAGTATAATTGATTATTATGGACTTAGTTGTTCATATAGAGGAATAAATGTACCAGAAGAAATGAAGAAAAAATATGTAAAAACATATTATTCTAAATATAACAAAGATGCTTATTTAAAAATGAGAAAAGATTATAATAAGAACAAAGATAATGTTTTATTGCTGTACTTATTATTAATATATGGGTTTAATCATATGATTAGATTCAATTCAAAAGGAGATTTTAATTTACCAGTAGGAAATGTGGATTTTAATAAGAATGTTCATACAGCACTAATTAATTATTTAAACTTTAGAAAAAATAATGAAGTGATTTTTGAAAATACAGATTATCAGAAATTTTTAACTAAAATAGAATTTAAAGAAAAAGATTATGTATTTTTAGATCCACCATATCTAATATCTATGAGCGAATATAATAAATTATGGAATGGCAAAAAAGAAGTTGAATTGTGTACCTTTTTAGATAAATTAGATGAAAAAGGAGTTAAATTTGGAATAACAAATCTAATATATCACAAAGGAAAAGAAAACGAGACATTTAATAACTGGTCTAAAAAGTATAATGTATATGATATTGATAGTAATTATATTAGCTTTAATGATAATACTATAAAAAGTAATTCTAAGGAAATATTTGTTACTAACTATAAAAGATAATAATTAATAGGGGGAGAAATTTAATATGCCAAGTAGAAGAAAACCTATATCATTTGATACTACAATAAGAAATCCTGAACGTATACCACAATTTATTTCAATATTATCGAAATTTGAAAATCAAATTATTGATGATGAAGTTGCTTTAAAGTTAGAAGGAGAGATAATTCGATATAAAATTTTTGAACCTACTAAAGAAACGCTGGGTACATATGTACAAGAATATCATGATAAATTTGATTTTATAGCAGATGATCAATCAAAGAGTGCACCTAATAGAGTATTACTATATTATAATGAATGGGTGGATTCGAATCCAGGAGAAATGGATATTGAAAAAATAGTATATTTGTTAAAAAATACAATTACAGCTCATAAAGATAGAGGTTGGAATGGTGGTTGGGAGTCAAGAATACATACACAGTTTAATTTTTTAAATGAATTAGGATTAGTAAGGGTAATAAAGGGAGAAAAAATTAAAATATCCGATAATGGAAAGCTTATGATAAAAGCGTATGAAAAGGGTTATTCAATAGAAGATGGATTTGATGAAACATACGAACAAAGTGCTTTTTTAAATGCTTTTTGTAAGTATCAAATAAATAATCCTTATAGAAAGAATACAATTAGTGTTAATTTCTTTCCACTAGTGCTTAACGTTATTAAATATTTAGACGAAAAGTATAATTATAAGGGAATAACAAGGCAGGAAATTACATTTATCATTTCATGGGGAAATAATGATTATAGAACATTAGCTGAACTTATTTATCAATTTCGTCAAGAATTCAAATTTGAAGCGTCTAATGAAGCAGTATATGAACATGCGATGAATTTAATGGATGATTCGACACCTAATGATATTTTAATGCCAGCAACTAAAAGTTTTATTGAAAGTAAAAAGAAAGATTATAAATTTGATAAGTTAATAGTAGAGACTCCAGATGAAGTAATTAGAAAATTAAGATTAACAATGTTAATTTCATTAAGAGGTGCTGGTACTTTCATTGATATTAATAGTAATGAAAAAAATAAAATAGATCATATACTAAATAATTATTCAATGAATATAAACTTCTCAAATGAAGATGATTATTTTGATTATATGGGAACTATAGATGAAGAATTAAATTTCAAGCAAGAAGCAGAAGAGAGTGAAGAAGAAAAAAGTATTAAAGAAAAGGCAATTGAAGATTGGGCAAAAGAAAAGGATTGGGAGTTTTATAAAGAAGAAATAAAAAATGTTTTTAAAAATGGAAAAAATGGAACACAAAACGAAGTCCTAAAATATATAAAATCAACGGTAAGATTAGAATTTTTAGTTGCTGTTATAATAAAAAAAGCATTACCAAAATTAAAAGTTATGGCAAATTATAAAGCAGATGATCAAGGAATTCCATTTAAAACAGCACCTGGTGGAAATTCTAAAAATATAGGAGTTGATATAGACGTATATGAAGGAAATATTCATGCATTACTAGAGCCAACAATAGCAACTTCAAAATCGTTTCAATGTGAACATGAAATCACATCTATTAGAAATCATTTGATTTGTTCTGCAAATAGTGATATCAACGATGAAAAAGATTATAAGGAATGGTTTGCTTTATTTCTAGCTCCATTTATACATAGAGAAGTCGGAAATCAAGTAGCTGTTGAAAAAGGAGTATCTGGTGTGGATATATATCCATGGTCTTGTGATGATTTCGTTGAATTTTCTCAAAATGCAAAATCTATAAAGGACTATAAGCAAATTAGAGATTATGTTAAAATACAAAAAATGCCTAATATGGATTAAATTATATTTGTGGAGGAAAAATGAATAGTAAAAAACTGATCAATTCAATAAAAGAATATAAAAAACATGTATCAAAAATTGGAGACATAGAAGCAATTAATGAAAGAAATGAAAGAAAACAATACTATCAATCTTGGACGGAAGAAAGACTTAAGACAATGACTGAAGATGAGTTTGTTGAGTATATTGGAAAGCTTTGGTCAATGATAGTTTGGGGAAATAAAAAATATATTGCTGATAAGATTATTGAATCTAATGGATTTAACAATGTAAAAAATATGCTTATAGATTTATTATATGGAACTAGAGATATAGTAGAAAGATGGAATAATTTTTATACAAGTATAAAACATATAGGGCCATCTAGTATGAGTGAACTATTGAGTTATATTAATCCAAATGAATATGTTATTTGCAATAAAATTACTTGTGCCTGTTTTAGATATTTAGATGTTGAAGGTGTTCCAGCTTATAATTATCAATATACTGGTGAGAATTATAAAAGATTATGTTCAATAGCGAAAAATATAAAAAATGAATTACAAAAAGAGAACGTTGGAAATGTAGACTTATTAGTTGTTGATTATATGTTTTGGGATATTATTTATCCTTTATCAAAAAATGAAAAAACAATTGAAATTATTGATGATATACAGATAGAAAAAGATGAAAAACAATTTATTCATAATGATATAATTAATCAAATAGTGGAAATAGGGCAATGGCTAGGATTTGAAAGTAAATCGGAAGTAAAAATAGCCGATGGAGCTGTAGTAGATGCAATATGGCAAGCACAAATAGGAAACATGGGGAAAGTTATATATGCATTTGAAGTACAAACACATGGGAGTATAGATAGTTTAATATTAAATTTACAAAAAGCAACAAATAATTTTGCTGTACAAGCTATAGTAGCAGTATCTGATGAAAAGCAAATAGAAAAAATAAAAAAGGAATCAAAAGGTATTAGAGATATAGAAACAAAATTGAAAACATGGGATTATAGAGAAGTTCTTGAAATGCATGACTGTTTAGAAAGATCAAATGAAATTATTAATAATTTAGGTTTAGTTCCAGATAGTTTTATATAATTTTAGGAGTTGTTGATATGAAAATAAAATGCTTACAATGTGGAGATATAATTGAATCAAAAAGTGTGCATGATTTAGTTTCTTGCAAATGTGAATCGTGTTATATTGACGGTGGAAGTTATTATGCACATATAGGTGCAAAAGATTTTAGCAAAATAGTTAAAATTATGGATGACGGAACAGAAGTTAAATGTGATAACTGCTAAACTAAATAACAAAAGAAGAGCAAAATAATAGTAATTATATATTACAGAATTATTTTGCTTTTTTTGATAATAAAGGACAAGTTTCGACAAAAAATTTGCAATAAATATGATATATATGAAAAAATGGAGGAATTAAATGAATGAAAGATTAGGAATTGATTTGAAAGTGTTGAGAATACTAAAGGGAGTATCCCAAGAAAAAATGGCTGAAGATTTAAACATAAGTCGATCTAAGGTGTCAAGCTGGGAAACAGGTAGGAGAGAAATGAGTATATATGATGCTGTAATAATTAGTGATTATTTTGATGTAAGTATGGATAATTTATTTAATAAAAAAGCATTAAATTCAGAACAAATTTTAAAAATAGCAAAAAGATACTTTGATAACGATAAAATATCATTAGATGAAAAGAAAGAAACCCTAAAAAAGATATTGTATTTTAAAAGTGAAAGAGAAGCCAAAGAAATTATATAATGATACGATATGACTCAAAAATTTAAAAAAATTATAATTTTTTGGTCAGATTTTGTATAGAATTAATAATTCAAAAAAATTATAATAACTATAACAAGTACTTGAAAATAAAATTATGGAAAAGAGGTGATAAGGGATGGAAACACATATTTTTTCGATCATAACTGCGCTAATAAGTGGTATTATAACATATCTAGTGGCTAGGAGTGGAAATAAAAAGGATATCGAAGTATTAAAAATACAAAATACAGCTGATATGGAGAAGTTAATAAATCAACATAAAATAGATGTTGAAGCAATGAAGGAAAAGCATAAGTTAGAACTTGAATTAAAAGAAGTTGAACAAAAATATAAGTTAGAAATATTAAAATTAGAAAACGAAAATGAAATTAAAAAAACTACAGAAATTGCTAATAATGAGTCAGTAAATAGTGCAACAAGTCAAATATTTGGAAGTATTTTTAATAAAGATAGTGTACAAGAACAACTAGATAAGGCAATAAAAGAGGCATTTAATAAACAAAAAGGAGAAAAATAATGGAAGCAATATATGTTGATTTACATATTCATACATCTGAGAATGCAGATAATTTGAATAAAAATTATAATATAGATGAATTAATAAGAAATATAAATAAGAAATCAAATGGAAGACAAGCTCTAATATCATTAACTGATCATAACACTATAAACAAAGATGCGTATTTAAAATTTATCAATAAAAAGGAAGAAAACATAAAGATTATTTTAGGTACAGAATTACATATAAAAAATCATGAAACAAAGCCAGCTTATCACTGTCATATTTATTTTGATCTTAAAAATATTAACGATAAAGAGATAGATAACTTGAATTCAATATTAGATGAACTTTATCCAAAGAAATTAGTAGAAAAAATGGATAATAGTATTCCTAAAATAGATAAAATAATAAATTCTTTTGAAAATTATGATTTTATATTAATTCCACATGGAGGACAAAATCATGCTACTTTTGAAACATCAATAGACCCTAATTCTACATGTGATGAAACAATAGAAAGAACTATATATTATAATCAAATTGAGGGCTTTTCAGCGAGAAGTAATAAAGGGTTAGAAGGTACTAAGGAATATTTAAAAAAACTAGGGATAGGAAGTTTTGTAAATTTAATTACAGGTTCTGATAATTATAATCCAACAAAATATCCATCAGCTAAATCAGATGAGGCTAGCGAATTTGTTCCTACTTGGATGTACGCTAGTCCAGATTTTAGAGGATTAAAGTTAGCTTTATCTGAAGATAGTAGATTAGAGTATGAAATTAATCCAACCATGGATGATTATAATATAATAAAATCCATAAAATTAAAAAATGAAAAAATAGATATAGATGTTGAATTGACACAAGGTCTAAATGTAATAATAGGAGAATCATCATCAGGTAAGTCATTATTTGTTGATTCTGTGTATAATAGGATTACTAATCAAATAGAAGATTGTGAATATGAAGAAGATTTTGAAATATCAGACATGAAAATAGAAGATGAATTAGGATCGGTGCCATATTACATAGAACAAAATTTTATAGCCAAAGCTATAAGAAATAAAAATGAACTGAATACAATTCCTATCATAAAAGATTTATTCCCAGAAGATGAATATAATCAAAACGCTATAGATGCACAATTATCAGAAATAAAGAAAATCTTGAATAATTTTGTTAAATCTATAAAGAAAGTAGAAACAGCCTATGAAAAAATAAAGAAAATACCAAACATTAATACTCTATTAACTAAAGGAGAGGTAACAGAAAATCATATTCAATTATTAGAAATAAATGATGATTTGGTAGATAAAATAAAATATACAAAGGATGATATGGCAACTGATATAAAGCAAATTAAGGAGATTAAAAAATATGTAAAAAGGAATCCATTATATGCTGGAAATGAAAAAAATTTTGATATTATAATAGATGAACTAACAGAACTGAACAAAAAATATAAATTTGAAGAAAAAATAAGAAAAATTATAAATAAATATACAAAGAAATATGATGTTCAGATAAATACGAGAAATTCAAATAACTCAAGTATTATAAGAAATAGAAAATCATTAATCAAAAATATTGCTTCTTATATTTCTGGAACAAATGAATTTTACGAAGCGCTAAGAGCAATGTTAAGTATAAATTATGAAATAAAGAGTATTGAAAAAGAGTTTGAAGGCAATAAACTATATATAATTAACAATCTAAAAATATCCGAAGAGATTCTTTTAGACACAATAAAGAATTATATTAATACAAAGAAAATTAAAATATTATCATTATCTGATTTAAAACCTAAGGATTTGTTTAAAGGCAATTTCGCAAAATCTAAAATATCAAATTATGAAGATTTTGCAAATAGTATATATAAAGACATATCAAGCAAAAACAAGAAGGTGTATAAGGTTATTGATTATAAAGGAAATGATTTTGAAAAGTTAAGTCCAGGATGGAAGACAGCAATAATATTAGATATAATGTTAAAATATGATGAAGATAATGCACCATTAATAATTGATCAGCCAGAAGATAACTTAGCTAATAGTTACATTAATGATGGATTAATAAAAAGTTTAAAAAGAGCCAAGTTAAATAAACAAATTCTAATAGTATCACATAATGCAACGATTCCTATGTTAGGTGATGCTCAAAATATAATACTATGTAGAAATTTAGGTAATAAAATAAATATTGTTTCAGAAAAGTTAGAAGGAGAAATAGATGGGAAACCAGTGATAGACTATATTGCAGAAATAACAGACGGAGGAAAGAAGGCAATTAAAAAGAGATTTAAAAAATATAATTTCAAAAAATAGGTAGTGTAAAGTAATCTATGAAAAAGTAGATTATGAAAATATTATCT
>CANDRW010000067.1 GCA_947388675.1 uncultured Clostridium sp.
AATTTAAAATACATTATAGTAAAAATGTAACACATATTGTGCAATTTTGGATGGAATTGTAATAAATGTAATTAGAGCAATACGTTGGTAAAAAAGTAATAGTACAAACGACTGGTAATAATGAATATATTGGAAAAGCAGTAGGATATGTGCAAGCAATCGATAACGAACCAGAGATTGCTGAAATATCCATTGAAAATGAAATAGACAATAAAAATTATTCATTATTTGAAACAGAAATCCTAAAAATAGAAATAGTGGAATAAAAGTAATGTAGTGGCGGAATAGACAAGTTAAGTTCTACTTAATTTGGTAAAACTAAATGGTGGTTAAGGACGAAAGTAGCACAATGCAAAACATAGTGTGAAATGGAAAAAGTCTGAAAGTTGAAAGGCAAACGACATAGCGGTAAAAGCGAGAGGATGTCGGTAGAGTGAAGTTCGAATCTCACTAATCGCTAAGTGGTAATAGTAGACGCTTATGTAATTTGAAAGGTATGTGATAGGCTGGTTACAGAGTTCCTACATATCATGTTAGGTGCAAATCCTAACCTACATTTAATTAAATAAGTTATAAACAGTAGATATCTTAACAGGTGTCTATTTTTTATATATCACGATTTTGTAAGTTGTTCGATAACAACACCAGGTCGGAGGCGTTGCTCCGTATAAAAACACGAATGCCTGAATTGAAAGGAGAACTCAAATGAAAAGAGAGGAATTAAAAGCTATGGGATTAACAGATGAACAAGTAGAATCTGTTATGGCCAAAAATGGTGCAGAGGTTGCTGCACTCAATACTCAGATTACAACCTTACAATCTGAAAAATCACAATTAGAAAATGATAAAAAAGTTATCACAAAAGAAAAAGAAGATAAGGAAAAAGCATTAGAAGATTTACAAAAAAATAGCATCTCAAAAGATGAATATGACAAAAAAATCAAAGAAATTGAAGAAAATGCAAAAAATGAAAAAGCAGATTATATACTTAGTCAATTAGTAGATAAAGCCTTAGATGATGCAAAAATACTTAAAAATGAAAATTCAAGAAAATCAGTAAAAGGATTATTGGATATGGAAAAGGTATCGATTGGCAAAGATGAAAAAACATTGGTTGGTTTAAAAGAACAGCTAGATGAACTTAAGAAAACAGATTCATATTTCTTTGAGAAAAAAGCATCTGGATATGAACCAATTGATCCAGAAGGAAAAAAAGGTGACGAAGGTGACGAAATTAGCATGGCTACTAATTTTGCAAAAGAAGCTAACAAAAGCGAAAGTCAAGAAACAAAAAGTCAATTTTTTAATTAAATAGGAGGTAAAAATTATGTATGTAGAAAAACAAAGTGTCCAAGAAGTAAATTTTTTAGCATCAGCTAAATTTCAAAACTATACTAGACAAATTAGTGATAAAGGTATAGCAGCTAATGAGAAAGGAAAGAAAATAGTTCCAGCAGGAACTGTATACAAAAATGAAAATGGAGTTGCAATCGGATTAGTATTTGCTGATGTAGATGTAACTCATGGTCCACAACCAGGAGCAGTAATGTATCAAGGAATAGTTTATGGCTCAAAGTTACCTAGTGCTGTTGAAGAAGCAGACAAGGCAACAATGAAAGGTATCTTATTTAAAGATGATTATGAAAATCAAACAAAATAATAAAAAATTTAAAAAAATTAAATAAAGGAGAGTGTATATTATGCCAAAAAGTATAGCAGAATTATTTCCACAACAGGAAATATTAAATTATTTAAAAGAAAGAAAATTCAAACCTATGATGGGAGAGGAATTATATCCAGAAGTGAAAAAACAATCACTTAAATTCGATATATTAACTAACAAAAGCAAAACACCAGTAACAGCTAGTGTTCATGCTTTCAATACTGAAGCTGAAATCGGTACAAGAGAAGCTGAGAGAATGGCTATTGAAGCAGCTTTGATTAAAAGAAAAATGCAATTAAAAGAAGAAGATATAATAGCATTACAAGCACCAAGAAACGAGGCAGAAAAAACATACTTAATGAAAGAAGTATATAATGATATTGAAAATCTAGTTCAAAGCATTAGAGCAAGAGTAGAAATAATGAGAATGGAAGTTACAGCAACAGGTAAAGTAACATTAAATGAAAATGGATTAAATGCTACTATCGATTATGGAGTACCATCTGAAAATAAAATTGCTAATGTTAACTGGAATCTAGAAACAGCAAATCCAATTCAAGATATGATTAATTGGAGAAATAGACTAGATAGTGCACCAGGAAGAATATTAACATCTACAACAATTCTTGCAAAAATATTATCTCATCCAACTGTTGTTAATGCATTATTTGGAAAAAATACTTCAAGAATTGCTAGTGTAGGAGAATTAAATAATTATCTAAATCAATTAAAATTACCTAACATTTATACATATGATGAAAAATACAGAAAAGAGAAAACAGATGGCAAGGGATATGACAAATTAAGATATTTCCCAGAAAACGCATTTGTTATGATGCCAAGTGAACCACTAGGAGAAACATTATATGGACCAACTGCTGAAGAAATAAGACTAAATGGTAATCCAACAGTTGATATGAGAACAATTGGAAAAATTATTGCAATGGTTTATGATGAATCATTAGATCCAGTAAGCACATGGGAAAAAGCAGTTGCTACAGCTATTCCATCATTAAATTGTGCAGATGAACTATTCCAAGCAAGTATAGTAATTAACTAATAAGTAGGGCTTAAAAGCTCTACTTATTAAATTTATAAAACGGAGGTAGAAAATGAAAACTGTAAAAGTAAAAGAAATAGGGGTTCAAGTAAATGGAACTTCTTATTTTAAAAATGATGTATTTGAAGTAACAGATGAAGAATATGAACCAATTAAAGAATTTGTAGATGTATTAAGCGAAAATAGCAAAAATGTCAATAAAAGAATTGTACAAATAAAAGTAGAAAATGAGGACCTTGACTTAAAAGAAGTAGAAGAATACTTGTATAATTGTTTAGAAAATTTCGGAAAAGAAGAAAATACAGATAAAGAAGAAAATGATGGTAGCGACACAAATGTCGGTGGCAATAAAGGAGAAAATTCTGACGAAGATGAAGAACTAGAAGCATTAAAGGAAAGAGCAAAAGAACTAGGAATTAAAGTAACACACAATATGAAAAAAGAAACACTAATTGCTAAAATTCAAGAAACAGAAGAAATAGGAGCAGGAGAGGGCCAAAATCCAGAAGGAGAGTAGGTGGAAGTTATGAATATACTAGATAAAATAAAAGGTAGGACAAAGATAGATGTAGATATATTTGTAGAAAGACTAAAAAAGGATTTTAGTATAGACACAATAGCAAATGAAGAAAAAAAAGAATTAGCAAACGAAGAAATGTTAAATTCGATTTATGAAGTTTTAATTCTTATTTTAGATGTAACGCATCAAAGAAAAGTACCAGAAGGGCTATATACAACCTGGATAAAAATGGTTAAAGATTATTGGTATCTAAATAAATATGATAAATTATTTATAAACAATACTGATATTAATTCTGATGCAAACTCGAATATGAAAATAAAAAGTGTTCAAATAGGAGATACTACAACAACGTTTGCTGATACATCCTCACAAATAGATATAAATGGAACAATGTACAACACAGGGACAGTGGATTTTGATGAAGATATTTTAGTAGAAAAATATAAGAAGGACTTATATAGACATCGAAAGATGAGGTGGTAGTTATGAACTATATTGCTATGGCCAGAAGTGCGATAGAGAGTCATTATGATGCTACTTGTAACATTATTGAAAAACAATCAGTAACAGAAAGAAATATTACAAAAAATAATAAAGAAATTGTTGAATCTGATAAACCTTGTAGAGTTTCTTTTGAAGATATATATGCAAATACTGAAACTGATACAGAAGCAAAGAAAGTACAGAAAATTAAATTATTTATTGCACCAGAGTTGAATATAAAACCAGGAAGCAAGATAGTAGTGACTAGAAAAGGTAGAACAACGGAATATAAGAACAGTGGGGAACCAGCAATTTATGATACTCATCAAGAAATAATGTTAGAATTATGGAAAGGATGGGCATAAATGGCAAAATGGGGAGAATGCGATTTTAGTGAGATTGAAAAGCTAGAGAAGCAATTCGAGAAATTATCCAAGGTAGATATAGATAGGTTTTGCCAAGAAGTTTCAAAAGAGTTAGCTGCAAGATTACTAGCCAAAGTAATACCAAGAACACCTGTAGGAGAAGGAACTTTTGAAACGATAAAAGGGAAACGATACACAATAAAAAGTGGTGGAACATTAAGAAGAGGTTGGACTGCAAATTCAGAGTCAGAAGCTGAAGAAGGAAACGTACAAGATGTAACTACCTATGTAAATTCTTTAAAAATTCTTAGACTTGGAAATAATTATATTATAGTTATAGAAAATCCTGTAAAATATGCTTCTTACGTTGAATATGGTCATAGACAAGAACCAGGAAGATATGTGTCAGCTATTGGAAAACGATTAAAAGCATCTTGGGTTGAAGGGAAATATATGCTAACTATATCAGAACAAGAATTGGAAGCTGAGATTCCTACATTAATTGAAAACAAAATGAAAAAATATATAGAGGAGTGTTTTAGTAATGGTCAATAATGTAATTGAAGAAGTAATATATGGAATAGCGGCCAAAATAGCGGAGTTATATCCTAGTGACAAAGAAAAAGGTAAATGCAAACATCCAATATATACAGATAATGAGGAGCAAGGTGTAGAAAGACCTTGTTTTTTTATTAAGTATATAACTGGAGAAGAAAGTAGAGAAATAGGAATAACAGATAGATTCTATAAGGATACACTAAATTTTGATATTATGGGACATACAATTGATGGAGATACAGAGCTATTGCATTCCATGCTAGAAGATTTATATGATTTAGAATATATCAAATTATCAGATGAGAGTCTAATCAGAGCCACAAAATTACATCCTAAAATTGAAGATGGTGTTTTACACTTCTTTATAGATTATAAGCTATTTATACAAAAGGGAAATAGCGAAAAGATAGAAATGGATGGTTATAATTTAGGTGAGGAGGAAAAGGAAGATGAAATCATCTAAGAAAGAGATAAAAGATAAAATTACTGAAGATAAATATACTAAAAAGCAAATTGTTAATTCTAAAACATTTTCTGCTAATAGAGATTTACTGAATGCTCTATTAAAAGAAGATAGAAACTATACTAAGAGTGAGATTAATCAGATTATTGAAAATTATAAGAAAGGAAAGGTGAAGTAAAAATGGCATTAGGTGGAGGAACTTTTATAGGACAAAATAAGAAATTACCTGGAACATATATTAATTTTGCATCAGCCCAAAAAGCTTCAGCTCTAATTGGAGAAAGAGGAATTGCAGCAATGGCAATTGAAATGGACTGGGGAAAAGATGCGGAAATAATTGAAGTGACAGCAGAGAATTTTGCAAAAAATTCTTTAAAGATCTTCGGTTATGAATATACAAATGAAAAATTAAAAGGACTAAGAGATTTATTTCAAAACATAAAAAAGGCATATTTATATAAGCTAAATATAGGTGATAAGGCAACAAATGATTTAGCAACAGCTAAATATAGCGGTACAAGAGGAAATGACTTAAAAATAGTTGTTTCAAAAAATGTAGATGATGAAATGAAATATGATGTTAGTACATATTTAGGAACAAAAGAAGTTGATATTCAAACCGTAAAAGAAGTAAGTGAATTAGTAGCAAATGAATATGTGACATTTACTATGGAAACTCTTGAAGTTACAGCAGGAAAAGCATTAACAGGTGGAACAAATGGGGAAATTAGTGGAGAAGCTCATCAAAAGTTTTTAGATAAATTAGAGTCATATCAAGTAAATGCAGTAGGGTGTACTGCAAAAGATGAAGCTACTTCAAAATTATATATCGAATATGTAAAAAGGCTAAGAGATTCACAAGGAGTTAAATTTCAAGTAGTGCTATTTAATAGTGCAGCAGACTATGAGGGAATCGTAAATGTAAAAAATACAACAGTAGAATCAGAGACAGGACTAGTTTACTGGATAACTGGTGTAATTGCTGGTTGTGAAATAAATAAATCAAATACAAATAAAACATATGATGGGGAATATACAGTAAATGCTGATTTTACCCAATCACAATTAGAAGCATCAATTGATAGCGGAGAATTTGTACTTCATAAAGTCGGAGATGAGATAAGAGTCCTAGTAGACATTAATAGTTTAACAAGTATCAGTAATGAAAAAGGGGAAGAATTCAAATCTAATCAAACGATTAGAGTATTAGACCAAATTGCTACTGATGTTGCGAGTGTATTTAACTCAAAATATTTAGGAAAAATAGCAAACAATGAAGCAGGTAGAACTTCTCTTTGGAGCGATATAGTTACACTATTTAAAAATTATCAGACTTTACAGGCAATAGAAAACTTTGAAGATCAAGACATAAAAGTCGATATAGGAAATGATAAAAAGTCAGTAACTATTGATACATCAGTACAAGTAATAAACACTATGGAAAAATTATATATGACTGTAGTTGTTGAATAAGAGAGAACAAAAATAAATTTGTTCTCTTATTTTATTAAAGGAGGAAAATCAAATGGCAAATATAACAATGAATGCAAAAGATGCTATTAGTGCAAAATTAGCAGAATGTTATGTGACAATAGAAAATAGAAGATTTTTATTAATGCAAGCAAAAGATTTTGAAGCAAAGTTTGAAAAAACAAAAAAAGAAATAAATATTTTAGGAAAGACTGGGTCAGGAAACAAATCAACAGGCTGGAAAGGCACAGGTAAAATGACTATATATAAAAATACTTCAATATTTGATGAATTAATGGAAAGATATAAAAATACTGGAGAAGATGTTTATATAGATATTCAGGTAACCAATGACGATCCAACATCAGCAGCAGGAATGTGTACAATGGTATTTAAGGATTGTAATGTAGATGGAGGCGTTTTAGCAGCTTTCGATGTAGATGGAGATTTCTTAGAGCAAGAAATAAACTTCACATTTGAAGATTTTTCAAATCCAACTAAATTTACACAATTAGCAGGTATGCAATAAAAAATAGAAAGGAAAAGTGAGATATATGAGTTTAGAAAGTTTCATGTTGAAAGATGAAGCAAAAGAAATAGAGTATGTTGCTTCTAAAAGATTTAAAGATGAAAATGGAAATGTTGAAAAATGGAGATTAAGAACTATAAATGCAGACGAAAATGATGCATTAAGAAAACAATGTTATAAACAAGCGCAAGTTGGTAAAAGAGTAAAGCAAGAGTTTGATACAGTAAAGTACCTAGAATTATTAGCAGAAAAATGTATAGTTTATCCAGATTTACATGATGTTAAACTTCAAGATTTCTATAATGAAATGGATGCAATTAAAATATTGAAAAAACATTTGTTGAATCCAGGAGAATATGACGACTTAACGGCAGAAATTCAAAGAATAAATGGATATAGTATAGAGGAAGCTGCCGAAGAAGCAAAAAACTAATTGAAGAAGGTGATAGAGATGCAGTATATGCTCACTATTGCCTTCAAAAATTTCATAAGTTTCCACATGAATTTCTGAACTTAGACTTTAAAGAAAAGGCCTTTGTTATTGCATCAATTCAGAAAAGAATAGATGATGAAAAGAAAGAGGCTTCGAAAATAAAGAAAAAGTAACAATATCTTATTTTTCTAAAAGGAGTAAAATATGGCTACTATAAGAAGTTCAGTAGTGGTTCAAGATATGGCTTCCTCAGTATTCGCAAGAATACACTCTAATATAACGAAGACAACTAATGGATTTAAAAACTTAAATAACGAAATGTCAACTGCCCCAACAAAAGCAATTAATAATGCTGAAAAACTAAGTACTTCAGCTTTACAAACTGAAATGGCATATCAAGCAGAATTACAAGTATTAAGGCAAGTTGAAGCAGAAGCGCAAAAGATAATAGCAGCAGAAGGAACTCAATCAGCAAAAGCACAGGAGATTATTGAAAGTGTAAGACAACAAAGAATACTAGTTGAGGGTTTGAAAAAGGACTACGATGATGTTGTACAAGGAATAGAAGATGCTAATAATAATCAAAATCAGTTAAATGATAAAATAGAAAGAGCAAATACAAGTGGAAACACACTTCTAAATACAATAAGAAATATAGCTATAACCTTAGGTGGAATGGCAACTGTAAAGAAACTCTTTGATTTATCAGATGAAATGACAAATAATAGGGCCAGATTAAACTTGATAATTGATGATGGAGGAAGTGTAGAGGAACTACAAAATAAAATATTTGCATCATCGATGAATGCAAGAGCATCATATCAAACAACTACTGATATTGTCACAAAATTAGGACTACAAGCAGGAAAAGCATTTAAGAATAATGATGAATTAATAGGTTTTGCTGAACAACTAAATAAAACCTTTGTAATTTCTGGAACAAATGCAACAGGTATTGAAAGTACAATGTATAATCTAACTCAAGCTTTATCAACAGGAGTTCTTAGAGG
>CANDRW010000068.1 GCA_947388675.1 uncultured Clostridium sp.
TTTCCCAGCGTTGCTGGATATAGCAGTTTGTAAGTGCTAAAGCACTAACACAACTCTTTCCCAGCGTTGCTGGATATAGCAGTTTGTAAGTGCTAAAGCACTAACACAACTCTTTCCCAGCGTTGCTGGATATAGCAGTTTGTAAGTGCTAAAGCACTAACACAACTTCTTAATTTCGTCTCTTAACTTTGCTGCATCTTCATAACGTTCTTCTTTAATTGCTTGCTTTAATTCCTCATTTAATTTATCTATTTTTTCTTGTTTTTCATCTTTCTTTACTGTTTTTGTAGCCTTCCTATGTGCCTGCTCCACATCTTGAGCTACCTTCTTTTTCTCGCTTGCTGATAACCTGCTTCTCCTTCCTACGTGATTACTAGAACCATGAATATTTTTAAGTACTGGATCTAATACATTTGCAAAAATATCATAGCAATGGCTGCATCCAAATTTACCAGTATCTACAAATTCATTGTATGTCATTCCACATTCATTGCATTGCAATACTCCTGTTTTTGTAAAACTAGGTAAAATGTCTGCATCTGCTGCTACATTTAAAAAGTCTCCTAAAAAGTTGGAAAAGTTAATTGGCATATTAAAGTCTAAACTTTCTAATCCTAAACTTTTAGCACATTTATCGCAAAGTGCCATCTCCTTTTTTACCCCATTAATAATTTGTGTATAACGAAAATTCACTTCATTTTTTCCACAATTTTGACATAACATAAATATCGACCTCCTTAGTCTTCCACTAAATTAATTAACATATTTTTTAAGATATTTGCTCTTAGCATATCTTTTATCTCTTGTGGTACAATTAAGACATTATCACTTGTTGCTACTTTTAAAAGTTTCGCCTCCGTTTCAGAAATAATACCCTCTGATAAGAAATTACTGATGAAAATGTCTACCTCTTGTGCTGTAATTTTATTATCAATACTACTAATTGCATGCATTAAATAATTACTTTTCGTAATATTGACTTTTGTAATCTTAATATGTCCTCCACCACCACGCTTGCTTTCTACATAATATCCTTGTGATGGCTTGAACCTTGTTGCTATTACATAATTGATTTGAGATGGTACACAATTAAAGTACTCTGCTAAATCATTTCTTTGAATTTCAATAGAGTCATCTTCTGAAAACATTTCTTTGATAAATTCTTCTATGACATCAGATATCCTCACTCCATCACTTCCTTTTCTTTGGTCATTTCTTATTTTAATTTTAGTTTTTAGACTTTGACTTTCTTTGACCTATAATCTTATTATACTCTCTTTTTTTTGTTTGTCAATATGTTTTTTGTGAATGTTTTGTGAACAACGAAAATCTTTATATCATGTGATATATAAAACTTTCGTTGTCTTTTATCTTCTTTATTATTTAGCTTAAATAGCTTTTAGGTATATCATTCTTCTAATTTACTCCCTCTAATCCTTATGTTTCCTTCACTTTCTATTTTCTTTATGCCTTTATCATTTCGTAAAATTTCATACTGCCTTTTAGCTACTACATTTAATCGTTCGAGTCTCTTACTTTGTTCTACTCCTTGACTTATCATTTCAGCATTTAAATTCTCTAAATTAATTAAAATTACTAATTGTAAAATATTAGCATAGTCTCTCATATTTCCTTCTAAATCAGGATTCTCATTTTTCCATTCTTTAGCTGTTTGTCCAAATAGCGCTACATTTAATACATCTGCCTCATTTTCATAAACATATTGTTTTTGCTTTGTCGTTAAACCTGGAACTATATTTTCTTTTATGCTATCTGTATGTATTTTATAATTTGTTTTTGCCAGTTCTCTTCTAACTGACCAATTAATTTTATTGCGATAGCTCTCATCTTGCTTTAATCTTTCAAATTCTGTAATTAGATAAAGTTTAAATTCTGTATTTAACCAACTAGCAAACTCAAAAGCAATATCTGGATGAGCAAATGTTCCAATACTATATTTTCCACTGCTTGGAATAATTCCAATAGCATTAAATTCCTTTTTCCATCTATTTGGTGTCATTGTAAAACGGTTATATCCAACTTCGTCAATTTTAATTCTGTGTGATTCCACAGAATTAAAATCTTCATTATGCAATTCTTCCCAAAGATTATAAAAATCAAAAGAATTTTTATTTGACATCCAATTTCTTATAACTCCTGATGGATCACTTGAATTTTGATATCTAGCTAAATCTGTTAAAGATATATAGTCGATATCTCCTACTCTCATAATTTTCACTATGCTATCCTTTACTTTTATTTCTGTTTTTATTACTTCTTTCTTCATTATATATCACAACCTTATATTATTTTTACATTATTTTAAAACACCTGTTTTTATTTGTCAATTGTTTTTATCTTTTTTCTATCAATCTCCCTAAAACAATTTTAATTATTTCTTTGTCATATTCTCCATATTCTTTGCATTTTCTTTTTGATGTTCTAATGTAAGCCAAGCAAAATATGATGAAACAAACTCTCCATATTTTGTAACATCTTCCATTTCTTCCATATTTCCCATTTTATCTTTTTTATTCATAAAAAATACACACCTCCTATTAATAATAGTAGTGTGCATTTTATTTTCTTTTATACTGTTAAAATATGCTTTTCAATCGTAACTGCTACTCCAGCTGAGTTATTGTCTAAAGTTACTTCATCTGCCATTTCTTGGATATATGGTGCACTATTTCCCATTGCAACACCCAATCCTGCATTTTCTAGCATTGTTTTGTCATTTACATTATCACCTATTGCCATCACTTCTTCTGGTTTAATCTCTAATTTTTCAATTAATTTTAAAATAGCGCTCCATTTATCTACATTTTGGCTACTAATTTCTGTGTAGTAATACTCTAAAGGAAATTCCTCTGTTCCATTTTTAATAATTTTTTTAGACATATGCCCTACATCTAAAACATCTACATTTTTGACCATTTTTAGCTTTTTGATAATACTACTAAAAATAATATTATTATCATCACAAATCATTATTTTACTATAATCTTCTTCTTCCCTATCTTTTACATATTGATAAATATCTTGTACAATATGAATATTTGTTTTTTTATCATCTGGTTTTCTACTATTTTCATGGTGATAGAAAAGTGTGTTATAGTTCAAGGTCTTTGCAATAATCGTATTTTCTGTATATACATTATAATAAATACTATTTTCTTCACAAATTTGAATTAATTGTAATATTTTCTTCTTATCTAGCAAGTTTTGATAAATTGTTTCTTCTTTTTGCAAATCATAAACAATTGCACCATTTCCACAAATGATATAATGGTTGGCTCCTGTTTCTTCTGCTAAATTTTTCACAGATGCAGGACTTCTTCCTGTTGTTAGCACAACTTCTATTCCCTTTTCCATTGCTTGCTTAACTACTTGACAATTTTTACTAGAAGCTTGTCCGATAAGTATCTAATAAAGTTCCGTCTAAGTCAATTGCTATTAATTTATACATCTCTTCTCCTTTTACATACAGAAAGTATATTACTCTGTTTATGTAATATACTTTCTTTTATTATGTTCTATTTTAATCAAGCTTTGTTCCACATTCTCCACAGAATTTTGCGTCTTTATCTGTTACTGCTTTACAATTTGGACACTGTCTTTTATCTTGTGCTGTTTTTGCTTTTCCACAGTTACTACAAAACTTTCCAGCATTTTTAGAACCACATTCACAGTTCCACTCTCCAGCTTCTGATTGCGCTTGTGCACTTCCTACCACTGCTGCTTTCATTTGTTCTTCTGTTGTTTGTGGTGCATTCTCTATATTCGGCTTGCTTAAATCCATTTGGCTATTTTGTGTATTTTGCCAAGGTCCATTTGCTGCTCCACTTGTCATTCCATTAGTTGCCATATTCATCATACCAATTCCCATAAAGCCATTAATAGAACCACTTTTGTTTTCAGCAGCTTTTTGAACTGCTTCTGCATAAGCATCTACTAATCTTCCTTGTTGTAAATGAGCATTTGAACTAAATTCATAATTATCAATTTTTGCTTCTGATTCTTCATCTAGTGTTACTGATTCAACTGCAAAGCATACAATAGATAGCCCTCTTCTTCTAATAGGTTCATCAAATACCATTTCATCCATCATAGTTCTAATCTCATCTGTTTGACTTGGCATTTCAAGTACAGGTACTTTATGTCTTTCTGAACCTAATTCATTAATTAAGTTTTGGAATACAGCGATAACTTCTGCACGCATTTGCTCTACAATCTGTTCTTTCATATATCTATCAGCTGTCCCTGCAACTTCTTGCATAAATACTGCGGGGTTACTGATTTTAAAAGTATATTTTCCAAAACATTTAATTTCTACTCTCATTGGTGTTAAAGTATTGGTCATTTGATTTGGAATTGGATGTGACCAGTCTTGGAATGGAATAGGTGCTGGTGTTCCAAATTTGTTATCTAATATTTCCTTTGTGTTAAAGAAGAATACAGCTTGTTGTTTAGCTGTTGCTCCATTGTATGTAAACCTTTCCCACATTTCTTTAAAAGTTTTGCCAAAATCTCCTGCAAAAAAAGATGGAGATGTTGAACTATCAAATTGATAAAATCCTTCTTCTGCTGTTGCATCAATAACCTTACCATTATCAAAAATAACTGCACATTGTCCTGGTGCTACAATAATTGTACTTTTGTTGCTGATTACTCCATTAGGCGTAGTTTTCTTTACCATTAATACATTGTTAGGCATATCGTCACAACGAATAGCCTCTTTCCATTGGTCTGCTAAGGTTCCTCCCATAGCATCTTTTGCTGCTTTAAATAATCCCATAATTTTTCTTCCTTTCTTTTATTTATTTTAGTATTAAAGTCTTACATTTTCCCTTTCTAAGTTAGAAAGTACCCAGTTATATTCTCCTGTTGTAATAACACTTCCACAGTAATCGCACTTTCCACTAGATGTAATTTGCGTTGGTGCACCACAGTTTGGACAATTTGTTGTATTTACTTCTATTGTACCTGGCTTCGTTTTAACTCCGTTTTTTCTAATGAAAGTTAATAAATAAGTATTAACTTTATCTAAACCTTTTTGTCCTTTTAGCACTTGCTTTGTAGTAGCATCTATAATATAGTCTTCCATTCTTGAGTTGAGCCTTACAGTTAGTATCTCTTTGTCTCCCTCTACACGATAGTTATATAAATGAGCATAATTAACACAAATTCTATCCATTACATTAATTTGATTATTATTGATGTATCCTTGTAATTGATTTTTATGTTGTTCAAATAGGTTTTCTGTTTCAAAGGTTCTAATAGTAGACCAATCTCTAGCAGTCCAAGCTTGTTGTAATTTGACAAATAAGTTTTTGCTCCAAGCTACAAATTCTTCTTTATTAAATGCTGGGTCATTTGCTTGAATTTTATTTTCAATTTGTGTTTGGGTAGCTTCTAATGCTTGC
The DNA here is from genome assembly GCA_947388675.1 of uncultured Clostridium sp. Taxonomy (GTDB): domain Bacteria; phylum Bacillota; class Clostridia; order TANB77; family CAG-508; genus CAG-273. The sequence continues at coordinate 5,427 of CANDRW010000068.1, forward strand.
ATATTTACTGCATTATTTGTCATTTGTCTGTTATAGAATTCTGCATTTCTATTGTTATTTTGACCTTTTTTAGTATTTTTGCTAACAGCTATGCATATAACGATGATTATTATCCAAAATAGTAAAGATCCAAATCCACCACCAAAGATGAATATTCCACTACTTGAACCATAGTCATCATCATCCCATGAAGAACTGCTCCATGAACTTCCACTGTCCCAAGAAGAACCTCCGCTACTCCATGATGAACCTCCACCACTATAATCTTCAAAACTTCCTACATCTGCATATACAGTAGTATCAAAAATTTGAATTGTTAAATTTGTAACTAATGCCATTACTATTGAAATTATTAGGATACAAAGCATTGACATAAAACATTTTTTTATTTTCTTCATCCTAAGTTACTCCTCATTGAAAATACTTATAAATATATTCTTATTTATTATTTTTATTTTATCAACATTATATTCTTTTTTGTAGAATTTTGTCAATGGATTTTATTGGGCATTCCAAAATAAAAAAATATATAATTTTCTAAAAATTTCCAGTGTATTTTCATTTTTATTGCACAACATAAATACTGAAAAAGCAATTAAATAGTTTTTTCAAATGAACAATTATCACATTCTAGGAGGTGAAAAATATGGCAAACAACAATAGCAATTATTCTGTAGTTCCAGAAGCTAAAGAAGCTCTTAACAAATTCAAATATGAAGTAGCTAGTGATGTGGCTGTTAAAAATATATCCACACTACTAGCTACTTCATTTTTATTTATTATTTTTCAAATTAAGATGCTTTTTTATTTCTATTCTTACTTACCTGTGCCACTTCTAACTTGGTTTCTTCTGTTTCATCAATTTGGTTTAGTTCACTAAATTTATAATAAATAGTAATCTCATGTTCTTCTGAAATTGTTATTTTTTCAATTAAGTCATTCAGTAAGGCTTTGGTAGGTTTTTCAAGTGATATAAACTCTTCTATTAGTTTTTCTAACTTGCTTAAATCTTCTTGTTTTGTATCATTTTCAGCTAAATGCTTTTCTAACTTTGCTTTTTCATTAATGTAAGTATCTCTATCTTTTGCAAATTCCTGTGTTAACTGAATGTAATCTGTTTCTGATACAATTCCTTTTACTTTATCTTTATATAAGTTTTTAATGTATAAACTACTATCTTCTATTTTTTGTTCTAGTTCTTCTATTGCCTTTCGAGCATCAAATTGTTCTTGCTGTTTTCTTTTTTCTTGCTGTGCGATTTTTACCAATTCATTTTGCAAATCTTCAGAAATATACCTTTGACAAACTTCTTTAATATGGCTGATTAATAGTTCTTCTAATACTGGTATGCTATTAGAATGTCTTGTACAAATATCACTATATAACCTTGAATAGCTGTAACAAATTGTGGTATACCTATACTCCCCATATTTCTTTAGAGCATAATTAGAATAGGTTACATTGAGTCTCGCTCCACACTCGGCACAAAATAGCAAGCCTTTAAATAAGTAATCATGTTTTGTTCCTTTAAAAGATGTATTCTTACCTAGTATTTGTTGTACCTTGTCAAACTCTTCCCTAGTTATAATTGCCTCATGAGTCCCCTTGCAAATCACTCTTTCTTCTTCTGGCACTTTTACCCTAATTTTTGATTTATAGTTGACATTCTTTCTTTTAAACTGAACTAAATCTCCAAGATACACTCTATTTTCTAGTATTCTTCTAATGGTGGTTTGCTTCCAAGAGTTATATAACACAGTCTTCTTTGTTTTGCCTATATCTCTTGACTCGCCTGGTACAGGTATTCCTTCTTTGGTTAATATTTGTGCAATTCTTGTTAGCCCATTTCCTTGCAAGTATAATGCAAAAACTCTTTTTACTACTTCCGCTTCTTTTGGCTGAATGATAAGATGATATTTATTATTTGGATCTTTTTGATACCCATAAGGAGCTGTTACACCTAAAAAGTTGCCTGCTTTTCTTCTTTCTGTTAAAGAACTTCTAATCTTTTTTGAAATGTCTTTGACATACATATCATTAATGATACTTTTAAATGGTGCTATATCACTCATTCCAGCATCTTCGATGGTATCGATATTATCTAAAATGGCAATATATCTTACTCTATGCTCTGGAAAATATCTTTGCAAGTAATATCCTGTATCAATATAATCTCTTCCTAGTCTTGATAAGTCCTTTGTAATAACTGTATCAATAATGCCTTTTTCAATATCTTTTATCATTTCTTTGAAGCTTGGTCTATTAAAATTTGTACCAGACCAACCATCATCTACATATTCTTTGACTATAAAAAAGTTTTCATTTTCACCTATAAATCTTTTTAGTATTTCTCTTTGATTTGTAACACTAGAACTTTCTTCTTTATCACCATCTTCCCTTGATAACCTTATATAAAGACCTACTTTAAATGTTTTTGTCTTTTGATTGCTTATTGGTAACGTGTACATTTTATCCCTCCCTTTAAGCAATCGCCTAAAACTATTATACCATAAGTTTTGAAAATTTGGTCAAATTTTGGTATGTTTTTATTTAATTTCGTTTAGGCGATTCTCACACTAATCCAGTTTGCAATTTTTAAGGTTTATTAGAAAAGATCTTTTGATAATTTCATTTACATTTATTGCTGCATTTTTTGAATAAACATCTTTAATGATATATTTTTCTTTTGTATTTTGATTTTCTTGTTTACCATTTTCTTTCAAATGCATCACCATTCTTATTGTTCCACGCTCTCATAGAACTTATACATTTTCTGGTAAAGCCATCAAAAAAGAATATGACTTTTTTCATCATATTCTTACTTTTAACTTATTCAATTAATATATTGGCAAATATTTTGCAACTTTTTGCTAACAGTTATTATGCACAAAATTACTAGACAATATTGCTATTGCCTTTTGTAAAATTATATTAACAGTTTTTATGTGATTTGTCAACTATTAATCAAAATTTTTGCTCTATAACTTGACTATCTAATTTTTGTCAAGCCCTTTTTTATAAATTTATTATATTATTTTTTTGTATGGCAAACAAGCGAAAATGA
>CANDRW010000069.1 GCA_947388675.1 uncultured Clostridium sp.
CAAGCATATCAATCTTACTTGTTTTCTCCACAAGCATATCAATCTTACTTGTTTTCTCCACAAGCATATCAATCTTACTTGTTTTTTCTTCAAGCCCATCAACCTTTTTTGATAATGAATCAAACTCAACCATCTTCTCCAAAATCAAGTCAATCTTTTCTTCCATTGTCATAACTTTTCCCTCCTTTCTATAAATTTAGATATATTTTAACATAGCCAAATTTCACATTCAATACTTTCTTTAAAATAAATCAATTTTAATTTATAGATTCTATTTTTCGACAAATATCGATCCTGTCATTTTTTATATTCTATATTTTTTTGAATACTTTTTCCACTTTTGGAAAACACTAAATTTAACAAAATTACTGTTCATCATTTACTAAATATAAAATTATACAGAAAGGAACTATACATGGAAGAAAATGCAAACCAAAAACCCAAATGGCAAGAAAAACTAACCAACAGTTTGAAAATATATTTTGAGGGCCCTAATAGCGAAAACTATCATTTTCATTTATCAGATGCTAGCGAAACTGAAAATAATAATTCCACTTCTCCTACTTCTTTGACCACCCAGCAAATGCAAGAAAATGAAAAAATCTCTGAAGTTAAAAATATCTTTTCAAGTTTAGACGTTACTTTAGAATATATCAAAGTTAAATACAATACCTTGATTAACAGTGACATTATCCTTCGTGAATTTACTTTAGTTGCTAGAAATAGGCAATACAAAGCTCTACTTCTTTTTATTGATGGTATGGTAAATTCTCAACTAATTAACGATAATGTACTTCAAGCTTTAATGCTGCGTAACAGAGCCAATAGCTTTGATGGTGACGAAAATCAAGTTGTATCTGAAGGTGTAGCTAGTAATATTACTGTCAAAAGAGTCAAGATCTTTAATTTAGAAGATTATATTATGGACAGTTTGCTTCCTCAAAATAATGTAGAAAAAGTATCTGCTTTTTCTGACATTTTTGATGGTGTTAATATGGGAAATTGTCTTCTATTTGTAGACACTCTTCCCATTGCTTTTAATATTGATGTTAAGGGTTTTAAACAAAGAGAAGTCAGTACCTCTAATAATGAAATTATTATTCAAGGACCACAAGAAGCCTTTGTAGAAAATCTTAGAACTAATACTTCCTTGCTTCGTAGATCTGTCAATAATGAAAACTTAATTATTGAAAATATTTCTGTTGGAAAATTAAGTAAAACAAAATGTACAGTTTGTTATATGAGAAATATTGCCAACTCTGATTTAGTAGCAGAAGTAAAATATCGTATGAACAACTTAGAAATTGACTCTCTTCTTTCTTCTGGTGAATTAGTACAATTAATTGAAGAAAACCAAAAAAGTAGTGCTCCACAAGTCTTATTAACAGAACGCCCTGATAAAGCAACTAAATATCTATATGGTGGTAGAGTTATTGTTTTAGTTAACGGTAATCCTTATGCACTAGTAATGCCTGTTACTCTAATTGACTTTATTGCATCCCCTGAAGATACCAATCTAAAATTCCAATTTGCCAACTTTTTAAAATTTTTACGTTTACTTGCAATTGGTATTACTCTATTACTGCCAGGACTATACATCGCTTTAACAGACTTTCATCAAGAGTTATTACCAACAGAACTGCTCTTTTCCATTCTAGCTTCTAGAGAAAATGTACCATTTCCCATTATCTTTGAAGTGCTAGTTATGGAAATCTCATTTGAGCTAATTCGAGAAGCTGGACTTCGTGTTCCTTCTCCTCTTAGTGCTACTATTGGAATTGTTGGTGCTTTAGTAATTGGACAAGCAGCAGTAAGTGCTAGTATCGTTAGTCCTATTCTTATCATCATTATTGCTATTACTGCCATTGCCTCTTTCTCCATTCCTGATTTCTCATTTGGTTTCCATTTGAGATTAATGCGTTTTATTTTCATTTTGCTCGGATATGTTGCAGGCTTTTTCGGAATAGGACTTGGACTATTTGTCTATACTTGTGTTTTATGTAGTATCAAATCTTTTGGTGTTCCATATACTGCTCCTTACTCACCTGTAACAGGTGCTGGCAAAAGTGCATTTTTCCTAAACCCTACTTGGCAAAGAGAAAAACGCTCAGACTTTTTAGATACCAAACGTCACACTAGACAAGAACCAATTAGTATGAAATGGAGATATAAATAGAAAGGAAAATAAATATGTCGGATAAAAAAATAGGAAATATAGAAGCCATCGCCCTTATTATAACGATTATGGTAAATCACATTATCTTAAACTTGCCAAAGAGTATTATTCACTCTACTTCTTCTGGTGCTGTTTTAAATGTGCTTTTCATTTCCCTTGTTGCTCTAGGAATTGCTTATTTGATTAGCAATTTATTAAAAAGTTTCCCACGGTTTAGATATTTTTGACATTAGCAGTTTTCTTGGTGGAAAATGGCTAAAAAGAATCATTGGCATTTTATTTGTATGCTATTTACTCTTCACGGTAAGTGTCGTTTTAAGGAGCTTTTCTGAAACACTTAAAATTATCTTTTTCCCAAGAACTCCTGTAAGAGTCATTATGCTTTTATTATTAATTGCCATTGTTATTACCAATAAGCTAAGCTTCCGTCCCATTGCCCGTGCCAACTTGTTCTTTATGCCTGCTGTTTTATTTAGTATTTTCTTCATCTTTATTACTAACATTGGAAACTTCACTATAGAAAGAGCACTTCCCTTTATGGGAAATGGCATGGCAACTACCTTTTTTAGTGGGCTAAGTAATCTATTTGCCTTTGGAGGCATTAGTTATTTATACTTTGTCCCCTCTTATCTGAAAGACTTTAAAGATTACAAAAAAATTGCACTTGCTTCTGTTGGAATTTCTGCAATCTTTTTGCTTTTAAGTGTAACCACTGTTTTACTCTTATTCCCAATTGTTGCATCCACTGAAGAAGTTCTACCTCTTTACCTAGCTTCTCGTTTTATTGAATTCGGAAGATTTTTCCAAAGATTAGATGCTATCTTTGTGTTTATTTGGATTATTTCCATGATTTCTTATTTAAGTATTGCTTCCTATTTTGCAACTAGCATTTTTCAAAAAGTTGCTAATTTGCAATACAACAAATGGATAATTGGTGTATTTACTTCTCTTGCTTTTGGATTTGGGCTATTACCACAAAACTTGCAGCAATTGTCTATGTTAGAAAATAATGTGTATAAATATATCATTCTAATTTTGGTAATTGGTATTGGGCTTGGCATTCTCATTTTAGCAAATATCAAATATTGTATTCAGCAAAAGAAAAAAGGACTTATCATTTTAGATGAAAATGCTACTGCTGATAAAGGAGGTTGAAAGATTTGTTAAAAATTTATAAATATCTAATCATCATTATTATTGTCATCATCTTTTCACTTGCCTTTACAGGTTCCCATATCGTGCAAAGTGTAGATGATTTGGCTTATGCAGTTGCTTTAGGAATTGATGTTGGGGATACAGAAGATTTAAAAGTTACTTTTCAGTTTACTATGCCTAGTCCTAGTGGTGAAAGTGGTTCTGGTAAATCTTCTCCAGCTGTAATTGACACTGTAGAAGCTAATTCTATTGATTCTGCTATTAATTTTATGAATGCTTATGTTAGTAAAGAAATTAATTTGTCACACTGTAAAGTCATTGTCATTTCAGAAGAAGTAGCTAAAAGAGGAATTGCAAAAGAAATTTTTAGTTTAATGAATAAAGTGCAAATTAGACCTGACAATCACGTTATTATCAGTACTTGTTCTGCACAGAAATATATTGAAAGTGTTTCTCCTAGTTTAGAAAATCTAGTTGCAAAATTCTATGAAATTCTTCCTCGTTCTGGTGAATACACAGGTTATACTGTAAATGGTGAATTAGGAGATTTCTTTACCAAAATTGTTTGTACTACCTGTGAGCCTTGTGCTATTCTAGGAAATGTAGTAAGTAATGGTACTGAAGAAAGTTCTGGTGGTTCTGATAGCTCAGAAAGTGAAATGGTAAGTGCTAAAAATGGAATTGAAAATATAGGGCTAGCAGCCTTTAAAGAAGATAAATTAGTGGGAACTTTGACTGCCGAAGAAACTTTGGCTCATTTGCTATTAACAAACCAATTAAAGAGTTGTAATATCTCTGTTCCTGATCCAGATGATGAGAGTAAAAAAATTGATTTATTTTTAACCTCTAATCATACTGCCAAAGTACAAGTCTCTATCCTAAATGGTACTCCTTTTGTCAAATCTCATTTAACCGTAAATGCCAAATTAGCTTCAGTTGATAGCTTGTCAAAAGAAACTTCCCCTGAATCTTCTGAACAAAGGCTAAAGAAGGTAGAACAATCTGCTGAGCATTATTTAAAAACTTTGTTGTCTAATTATTGTTATAAAACAGCAAAAGAATTTCATTCTGATATTGCAGGTTTTGGTAGACATGCTATCCACAACTTTAAAACATCAGAGGAATTTGATGAATATGATTGGCTAAATCATTATCAAGATGCTTTTTTTGAAACAGATGCAAAAGTTACTATTAAATCTGGTTTTTTATTAACAGGAACCTAATATTTTTATGATAAAGGAGTTTATCTTATGGCTACTTTTTTACTAGTTGCTCTATTTGCTATTACTATGTGCATAGAAAGTATTGCTTATGCTTTTTATGAAATAAAAGTAAATAAAAATAAGTCCTCTGGGATAGTATTAATAGTACTTTCCCTTATTGGACTTGTATTTCCTATTGTAGTTTATTTAGGTGATTAAAAACTCAAAAATAAAAGAGGCATATCAAAATGACGTGCACTCTTTTGTTTGTGTCATTTTATCAAACACTTGCAAAATCGATTCTCCTCGTTAACTTATCTGCAAAAATAACTCTAATATGAATACTATCTCCTATTTTATACATCTTCTTACTTTTCTCACCTTGTAAAGTCTTTTTATTCTCATCATAAATAAAATACTCATCTCCTAAATCATCAAAACGAATGAGACCTTCTACTGTATTTTCTAATTCCACAAAAACACCAAAAGAAGTAATACTTGAAATAATACCATCATACTCTTCACCAATTTTATCTTGCATAAACTCAGCCTTTTTAATATCTTCGGCATCTCTTTCTACTTTTTGTGCAATTTTTTCTCTATCAGATGAACTTTCTGCATATCGTAGCGATTGTCCCCTATACTTTTCTAATTGTTCCTCTGATAATTGGTAATTATTTTCTAAGTATCTTGAAATAATTCTATGAATAAATAGGTCTGGATATCTTCTAATTGGTGAAGTAAAGTGGCAATAGTATTTACTAGCAAGTCCAAAATGCCCTTTATTTTCGTTTTCATATCTTGCAATTTTTAAAGTTCTTAAAATTAAATTAGATACGACTCTTTCTTCTGTTTTACCTTGTATTTCCTCTAATACTTCTGCAAAAGCTTTAGGATGAATATTGTCTTTACTTCCCTTTATTTTATACCCTAAATTCCATAAAAACTTATTTAACTCCTCTATTTTTTCCATATCTGGTACTTCATGTACACGATAGATAAACGGTGCTTCTAACCAATAAAACTTTTCTGCTACTGTTTCATTTGCAGTCAGCATAAATTGTTCAATTAGTTCATTCGTAAAATATATTTCATATTTTTTAACATCTACTGCTACACCATATTTATCTAAAACAATCTTGCTTTCTGGAATATCTAATTCCAAGCTTCCTGCTAATTTTCTTCTTTGTTTTAAAATATTCGCAAGTTCAGCCATTCTTTTGAAGTGTGAAAAATATGAATAACATTCCTCTAATAATTGTTTCTTTTTTTGTGGAGAATACAATTCTTTTATTTTGCTTTTTTCTTCATCATCTTTTTGTTCTTTTAAATTTTCTTTCTCTAATTCGTTTAGGATAGCTTGTACTTCTTTGTAACTCATTCTTCTCGTTACATTGATAATACTTTTTTGAATATCTGATGAAACCACTTTTCCATTTTTATCAATTTCCATGAGAACAGTAATGGCAAATCTATCTTCTCCTTGATTTAAACTGCAAATACCATTTGATAGTTCTTTGGGTAGCATTGGTATTACTCTATCTAACATATAGATACTAGTTCCTCTAACAATTGCTTCTCTATCTAATAAAGAATTTTCTTTTACATAGTAACTAACATCTGCAATAGATACATTTAATAAATAGTTGCCATTTTTTAATTTCTCTACTGCTACTGCATCATCTAAGTCTTTAGCATCTTCTCCATCAATCGTAAAAATCTCTTTTTCTCTTAAATCCAAACGATTTGGAATATCCTTTTTGGCAACTTCTTGTTTGATACTAGTTGCTTCTTCTATCACAGGACCTGGAAATTCATAAGGTAAATCATATTCTTTTACTAATGATAGCATGTCTACTCCTGCTTGGTCTTGATATCCTAAGATTTCTATAATTTTTCCTTCTGCACTTTTATTGCCTTGTGGAAATTTCGTAATTTGAGCTACTACTTTTTGGTTATTTTTGGTCTTTCCACAATTTTTTTTAGAAATGAAAATATCAGTATTAATTTTTCTATCATCTGGAACTACAAATCCAAAATTTCTACTTTTTTGAAATACACCAACAAAGGTATCTTTATTGTGCTTTAACACTTTTAATACCTTTCCTTCTTGATGCTTGTCCTCTCGACTTGCTTCTATTATTTTGATTAATACCTCATCGCCATCAATAGCATCTCTGGTATTGCCTCTAGAAATGTAGATTTCGTCTTCTTGTTCTTCTATTTTGACAAATCCAAAACCTTTTTCATTTCCTCTAAAAATTCCTGTAAAATCTTTTTTCATAGTTCTCCTTTATTCTTTACTATTACTTATTTTGCTACAAATACCAAATTTTATACTTATGATAACATAAGCCTTGTATTTTATCAAGTTGTGTTATTTATATAGCCAATAATCTTCATTCACATACAAAAAGAGACTATGTGTATTTTCCATAGCCCCCCTATTTGATTTTGTTTTATACTAGATATAGAATACCTAAAACAAGTGCTAATACAACAAATGCAATTCCTAACATAATTGTCCATCTTTTTAGCTTGCCTTGTTTTGTTCTTCCTTTATTTTGCTCATAGAAATTATTGGTTGAAGAACCTGTAATTGTTCCTGAAGCCCCTGCTTTTTCGCTATTTTGCATTGTTGCTAAAATAATTAAAGCAACACATACAATGATATAAATAACTAATACAATATATTTTGCTATTTCCATACTTGTTTCATCCTTTCTAGAGCAAATTCTATACTAATTCTAGAATAACCATTTCGCTATTGTCTCCTCTTCTTGGTCCAGTTTTTAGAATTCTTGTATATCCTCCAACTCTACCTTCATATTTAGGAGCAATTTCATTAAATAATTTTGCAGTTAAATCAATGTTGTTTCCATTTGCGTCTTTTACTTTATTAACTGTTTTCATCATTTTTCTTCTAGCATTTAATCTAGATGGCATATCTTTTTGCCTTTTTTCAGTTGTTGTTTCTTTTACTACTTTTAAATATTCTTTACCATTTTTACTTTTTACAAGTTCTGTTTCTTTGTTGCCCTTAGTGTCTAATTTTGCTTTAGAAACTTTTACTTCTACTTCTTCAAAGTTATCCTTTTCTTTGACTGCTAATGCAATAATACTATCAGCCATAGCTTTTACTTCTTTTGCTCTAGCTTCAGTAGTTTCTATTTTACCATGTAATATTAAATCAGTTACTAATGTTCTAAGCATTGCTAATCTAATATCAGTTGTTCTACCTAGTTTTCTATTTGTTGCCAATTTGTTCGCCTCCTTTTTAGTTTTCTATCGGGGACAGAATTTTCCC
>CANDRW010000070.1 GCA_947388675.1 uncultured Clostridium sp.
TATTATACCGTGAAGATGATGTTTGGGAAATTGCTACACATAATACTAGTAAAGTATTATCTAAAACAGGAACACAGATGAAGCCATATTATACTATGGTAAAAACAACTAATAATGACAAACCAGTTTTAGGATTAGTATTACCATATACACCATATGAAAAGCAGAATTTAACAGCATATTTAATTGGAACTTGTGAAAATGGAGAAAAGAAATTAACACTATATAAATATCCAACAGGAAGTAATGTTTTAGGACCAATGCAAATAGATACACAGTTAGAACAAGACGAAAGAATTTCAAAGGAAATTGCAAGCCTTAATGTAGCAGGAACTAAAATTAGTAAAAATATGATAGTAGTTCCAATTAATAACTCACTACTTTATGTAGAAACTATTTATCAACAAGATAGCAATGAAGAAAACTCTACACCGATGCTAAAAAAAGTGATTGTAGCATCTGGAAATAAAGTGGCAATTGGAAATGATTTGAAACAAGCTTTAGAGAATTTGTTGTCACAAGATGCAGTAGATATTGAAGTAGAAAGTACTGATACAGTAGAAGGACTAGTGCAAGCAATTGTTAAAGCAAATGGTAATTTGAAGAAATCTAATGAAACCAATAACTGGGAAATGATTGGAAAAGATATGAACAAATTACAAGAATTAATCAATAAGTTAGAAGCTTTAATAGAGGAGCAAAGGAAAGAAGAACAAAAAAATAATAATAAAAATCAAGATGTAAATAATACTAGTGTGAATAATCAAACAATAGGAAATAATGAATAAAAAACGAAAAATTCTCCAACATAAATATTGGAGGATTTTTTGCATGTTTCAAAAAAATAAAATGGAAAAACTGTTATTAAAAAATGTGGAACAATTAAATAAAACCTTAACTAGAAATAACATTTTAGAGATTGCAGAGCTACTAGGAAACAAAAAGCAATTATTACTTCGCAATTTGCTATCTGGTATAGCAAAAGGAATTGGTATAGGAATTGGCTTTACTATTTTAACAGCCATTTTATTAATCATACTTCAAAAGATAGTCACACTAAATATTCCAGTAATAGGTGATTACATTGCAGATATTATCAAGATTGTAGAAAGTAAATAAAAATTAATCGATTAGAAAAATAAAAAGATTAGAAAATTATATAAATTCTAATCTTTTTTAGTAAATAAAATCTCTAAAACTATTTCTTTTTTTTCTACTTTTATATATAATGTAAAGAACAAAAACAAAATCATGGAGGTAAACATGAATTTAGCCAATAAACTAACTATATTAAGAATTCTATTAGTTCCAATAATGGTTATTATTCCATTTTTTAATATCCGAGGAGAAGTATTAGGAATACCGATTACATATTTAATTGTAGATGTTATCTTTATAATAGCAGCTATTACAGACAAACTAGATGGAACTATTGCAAGATCTAGAAATCAGATTACTACATTTGGAAAGTTCTTAGACCCTATAGCAGATAAAATAGTTGTAATCACAGCTATGGTAATGCTAGTAGAATTAGGACATTTGCCAGCATGGATTCCAATTATTGTTATCCTTAGAGAATTTATAGTTTCAGGATATCGTCTAGTAGCAGTAGAAAAAAACGGAAATGTTATTGCAGCTAATATTTGGGGAAAACTAAAAACAGTAACACAAATGATTGCTTTAATCATTGCATTTCTGGATCCAAACCCTTACGGTGCCATTTTTAGTGGAAACTTAACAGGATATGAATTTGTGATTAACTTAGTAGTTACCTTAATTATGAGCGTGTCAGTAGTAGCAACTATATTCTCAGGATGGGAATATGTAAAAGGTGGCAAAGATTTATTTAAAGGTTCTATGTAATGGAAAAATGCGAGAACCAATTTGAACTATCTAGAAGAGGGAGAAATCATGGAATTAGAACAAGCGAAAAAAAGAGCAGAGGAATTAAAACCTTTGTTAAAATATTATACACAGAAGTATTTTGATGATGAGCAAGTGGTTAGTGATTATGAATATGACATGCTCATGAAAGAACTAAAGCAAATTGAGAAAGAATATCCAGAATTGATTACGTCAGATTCACCTACACAAAAGGTAGGAGCGAGTATCAAAAAAGGTTTTGAAAAGGTAACACATGAAGTACCTTTACAAAGCCTTCAAGACGTATTCTCTTTTGGAGAAGTAGAAGAATTTGAAGAAAAAATGGAAAAAATAGCTGCCGACAATGGCAAAACAATAGAATATGTGGTTGAAACTAAAATTGATGGGCTATCTTCAAGTATTGAATATCGTAATGGAAAATTATACAGAGGAGCTACACGTGGAGATGGACTAGTGGGAGAAGACGTTACACGCAATATTGAAACGATAAAAACAATTCAAAAAGAATTAACAGAGCCAATTTCTATTACAGTTCGTGGAGAAGTTTTTATTGGAAAAACAGATTTCGATAAAATGAATGAAGAAAGACTAATGGAAGAGCAGGAACAATTTGCTAATGCGCGTAATGCTGCAGCAGGTTCTTTGAGACAATTAGATAGCAAAATTACGGCAAGCCGTCCTTTAGATATCTTTGTTTTCAACGTACAAAAATGTGATGATATAGATTTTAAAACACACCAAGAAAGCTTATTATACTTAGAAAAATTAGGTTTTCATGTAAACCCAGTTAAAATTCTGTGCAAAACAAGGCAAGAAGTAAGACAAGCTATTGAAAAAATTGGACAAATGCGTGATCAATTAGACTTTGGAATTGATGGTGCAGTAGTTAAAGTAAATGACTTAGAATTAAGAGAAAAGATAGGAAGCACTTACAAGACACCAAAATGGGCAGTAGCGTATAAATATCCACCAGAGAAAAAAGAAACTTTGTTAAAAGATATTGTATGCCAAGTAGGAAGGACAGGAGCTATTACTCCTATGGCCATTTTAGAACCAGTATATGTAGCAGGTTCCAAAATTTCTAAAACAACTCTTCATAATGAAGATTATATTAAAGAAAATGATATTCGTATTGGAGATAGGGTTATTATTCAAAAAGCGGGGGATGTTATACCAGAAGTAGTAGGAGTTAATTTAGAAAAACGTGATGGCACAGAAACTGTTTTTGAAATGCCAAGAATATGCCCAGTTTGTGGCGCAGAAGCTGTTCGTGAAGAAGGAGAAGCAGTAGTGCGTTGCATTGGAATAGAATGTCCTGCAAAACTATATAGAAGTATAATTCACTTTGCTTCAAAAGATGCTATGAATATTGATGGTTTAGGAGAGTCTATTATATTAGAATTAATTGAAAGAGGACTTATTAGTAATATTGCAGATATATACAAATTAACTTTTGATGATGTAGCATCATTAAAGAAAAATGGCAAAAAATTTGCACAAAATATGATGGATGCAATTGAAGAAAGCAAACACAGAGAATTATACCGTTTAATTAATTCATTAGGAATTCGTCATGTAGGAGTGAAACTTGCCAAAACATTGACAAAATATTATAGGACAATGGAACAATTTATGAATTCTTCATATGAAGAGTTAAGATTAATAGATGATGTAGGTGAAATTACAGCACAAACCATTTATGAATTTTTTAGACAAGAACAGACCCTAGATTTAATTGCGAAGTTAAAAGAAGCAGGACTAAATATGGAAGTTGAAGAAGATGCTGTGACAGATAATCGATTTGAGGGAAAGACTTTTGTATTAACAGGTTCTTTAGCACACTATTCAAGAGAGCAAGCAAGCGAGATTATTGAGAAATTTGGAGGAAAAACTTCTTCTTCGGTTTCAAAGAAAACGAATTATGTATTAGCAGGTGAGGAAGCAGGTAGCAAGCTAAAAAAAGCACAAGAATTGGGAGTTACAATTATTAGTGAGGAAGAATTTATGCAAATGACCAATTAAAAGTGATGTGTGGTTAATAATAGTAATGAGATAGAGAAGGTGAGATATGGAAGAATATACTTTTGAAAAAATGTGGTTAGACTTAAAAAATGGTTATCAAATTTATTATACCTATGTTGGAAATCGATATGTATTGTTTAAAACAGCAGAAAATTGCTATACACAAAAATTATTGTTAGCAGATCCCAAAAGCCCACATCCAAGGCAATTAATGCTAACACTGAAGAGAGTAAAAGAAATATTTCCACATATGGAGGATGTTGAGTATAAGGTGGGAATATCAGGAGAAGAAAACTTGTAAATATTGATAGGACTGAATTTCTGCGAATAACATAAAAATGATAATTTTTGCAAAAACTATAAAAATCGAGTGATTTTATAGAAATATCAAAAAAATTAGCTGAACATGGTAGGTAGGGAATATCTCTCTAGACATAACTAAGAGCTAGTTTTTACAATTATAAAATATAGTATAAATTACAAAGTAAAATAAAATTTAAAAAGCCGATTACAAAGAATAAAGTGCAAGTCAATAGCACTTTATTTTTTTATATTCTTAGGAAAGTCATCCTCGAAAGAGGTGAGTTTCCTTAGAAGATAATTATGGCAGAATTTAGAATTTGTAGCATTTTCAATGCGTACAAATTCTTATTTCTGGTTTTTTAGTTCTTAAAAAACTAGATACAAAAGATTAAATTTTTATGGCAAAATTGTATCCAACTATGGCAATTTTTAGCCTTAAAAAACTAGATAGAATTGCAATAATAAAAAGCTTGAAATAACAAAGGTTAAAACAAAAGCACTGTATAGAGTGCAGAAGGTACAATACAAGCAAAAGGTCAAAAAGATAAAAAAAGTTGTATGGTACAAAAAGAAGAAGGAGGTAAGAAAGTATGAAGGTAAGATTAACAGAAAGGGATGTAGAACTAATCTATTTTTTAGGAAGATATAAGAAAATAAAGGCAGTAGAATGTAAGAATATTTATAAATCTAAAGGGTATTACTTTAAAAGATTAAAAGTTTTAGAAAAAGCAAAATATATAAAAAGAGAAAAAAGATACATAAAAGCTGATATAGAAGGTAGAAAGTTATTAAATAAATTAGGAGTCCAAAATTATAATTTATGCAGAAACAAGGATTATCAAAAAAGAATAAATGACATTATAAAAATTGCTACTTTAGGATTTGAAGAAAACATTGAGTTTATACCAAGTTGGGAATTAAAGGAAAGAGAAGTTTATACAGAATTTGGCAGAAAGTATATTGGTAAACTAAAATATATGAATAGAAACTATATTGTATATTATATTTCTAATCAAAATAGTCCAATCTATGTAAAACAAATTATAGCAGACATCGAAAAGACTTTTTTAAAATAAAATGTAATGATATTTTTAGAGAATTTTAATATGCTAAATAAGAAAAATGAATATTTTATGATAGATGATAAAGAAATAACAATAATTAATCCAACAGAAGAAAAATTAAAGATTATGAAATTATTAAATGATATAGATATTTATGATGTGATACAAGAAATATACAAAGGAAAAGAAGTGTTATTATCTAACTGGGACAAAGCAGACTATGTAACAGATGATAAGCAGTATGTTGTATCTATGCCATTTATAGACACAGCAAAGTTACATAAGCTAAATATTTCTTATAAAGATAACAAGGAGAAGAATAATAAAATAGATATATTAACTTTAAAAGAAAACAAAAAGAAAATTAATGAAATACTGAAGAAACCAACTAATATTATTGAAATAGATTACTATTTAGAGAAAGTTGTTGAAATGAACAACTTTATATTATCAGGCTATCTTGAATAATTTACATAAAAATGATATAATCTAGCACGAAAGAGGAACAGTAAATATGAATGTAGAACAATATGTATTAGAAATACAAGAGACTTTAAGGCAACAGAATTATTATGGAAGAAAGATTAATTATATAGAGATGCAAGAATTGCATCAAATGTATGGTAGTTTACTTCCAGAAAAGGAGTTTGCATTACATGTATTAGAAATAAGCATAAATAGTTATAATAATAGTTTAAAAGGTGGAAAATACAAAACGGCTATTCTACAAAACAATCTTGCTAAATTACTAGAAGAACAAGCTCAAAAAATAAGAGGTAGCTTATTATCAGATGGATATGCAGGACGTTTAATAGATTATTCAGAATTACAAGAGTTACATCAAATGTACGCAATACAAATACCAGAAGAAACATTTGCTAAAAATATTTTAGGAATTTTAAGTTCTTCCTATTATGAATTAAAGGCAGGAAGACGAAAAGTATACATTTTAAGGGATTTACACAAAGAATCAGAAGAAGTAATAGAGAAAATAAGAGAAAAGTTGAGAGTAGATGGATATGTAGGCAAAAAGATAGGTTATTCAGAATTGCAAAATTTACATATTACTTATGGAAAAGAATTTTCAGAGAGTAGATTTGCACAAATAGTATTAGAAATATCAGAAACTTCATATCTGAAAGCAAAGAATCATAATACAAATATGATAGCCCTGAAAGGATTGATTGGCAAAACTCCAGAAGAAGAAATAGAAGAAATAAGGCAAACTTTAAAAGAAAAAGGATATGTTGAAAAGTCAATTGATTATATAGAATTACAAAATCTTCACCAGACATATGGCAGACAAATGCTAGAGAGAGAATTTGCACAAAGAATATTAGAGTTAACTTATGGATACTATTGCGACCTTAGGACTAATAGCAAAAAAAGAGCCATTATTCTGAAAAGCATGTTACCACCTAAAATCTCAAGAGAAGAAGTTAATAAGATAAGAGAAAAAATAAAGGCACAAGGCTATGACAATGCAATAATTGACTATGAACGGATTACAGAAACTACATCAAGAGTATGGAAGTCAAATGTCAGAAAAAGAATTTGCTGTGGAAATTTTAGAAATAAAAAGTGCGAATTATCATAGAATGAAAAGGGAAAATGTAAGAGGAAGAGTTTTACAAAAGAAAGTAATTCCATTACCCAATGATCAAATAGAAAGTATAAAGACAGAATTACAAAAGAAAGGATATGCTGGGAAATTAATTGACTATACAGAGTTAAAAATTTTGCATCAAACCTATGGAAGTCAAATAGAAGAAAAAACTTTTGCAGGGCAGATATTGGAAATAAGTAATAGTCAATATAAACATATGAAAAAAGAAGGCAATAATGGAGTTATTCTAAAAAGTTTGATTTCTAAGGTTTTGCCTGAAGAAATAAAAAGAATCCAACAAGAATTAATAGAGCAAGGCTATAGAGGAAAATTAATTAGTTATGTAGAATTACAAAATTTGCATCAAACGTATGGAAGCAAAATGCCAGAAAGAGATTTTGCAGTAGAGATTTTAAGAATGAACTATACAACTTATAGTAGCTTTAGAAACAGCACAACTAAAAAAAGAAGCATACTAGGAAATCTAAAAAAGACGAATATACCATTAGAAGAAATAGAAAGAATAAAAGCCAAATTGCAAGCATTAGGATATGCAGGAAGAGCAATTTCATATAGTGAATTACAAGAGTTACATACAACTTATGGAAATAGTATACAAGAAAAAGAGCGTTGAATTAAAAGTTAAATGCACATTTTATAATTTGAACAGTCAATCCAAGAT
>CANDRW010000071.1 GCA_947388675.1 uncultured Clostridium sp.
TTCATAAAAGAATATATATAAAACATAAAAATACTAGGTGAAATGTAATACTAATAAATAAATGTGAAAAAAATCTCGATAAGTGTTGACTAAAACAATATTTTATATTAAAATATTATTATAAAGTTAATTTATAAGGTGGTTAATATGTATATTTATTTAAAAATAGATAATATATGTGGTATAGATAAAGGAATAAAAATAGATTTTTTAGCTGAACCAAGAAAAAGAAATAAGAGAGAAACTGTTGTTGAAATAGAAAAGGGAAAAAATATAAATAAATTAACAGGAATATTAGGATGCAATGCAAGTGGTAAAAGTAGTATTATAAAATCAATAATGGCGATAGATATGTTTTTAAAATATAATTCTAATTCAGAAAGAAATCAGAGTGAAGACAAAGAAAGAAGATACTATAAAAGAATAGAAGAGCTTATGCCTAAAGCTAATGTAAATAGAAAAGATGAGTATTCAGTAATAGAATTATGTGCATATATAGAAAATTGCTCTAAACCTGGTATTTACACATATAGATTAGAATATACATTAAACCATGAAATAGAAATTAAAACAAAAGAAAAACTGACTTATAAGTGCAATTTAAATTCTACAAAAGAGGAAAAAATATTAGATATTGAGAAAAAAAGAATAGAAAGTGAGATAGGATTAAAATATAATTATAAAGATAGTTTTATACAAGATATAATAGATGAAAAAGCAATGTCTAATTTTGAAGAAAAATTAGAATATTATAAATGTTTTTATGAATATATAGATAATGAATTAATATATGCTGAAGAGTCAATAGATGATAGAGGATTACAATATTGGTTGATTTTAAGTTGGATAGAGGAAGATAAAGAAACTTTAGAAGAAGTTGTTAAATTAATAGATAAAACGATTGAAAAATTTGATATAGAAATAGTTGAAGGATCGAAACAAAAGAGAATATATTATTATAATAAAAGTAATCAAAAATTAACATTTTATGATATGTCAAATGGAACAAGAAAATTTTTAAGTTATATATATTTATTGTTAATAACATTAAATAATAATGGAATGATATTAATAGATGAAATTGAAAATTCATTACATAATGATTTAGTAAAATTTATTTTAAAATTAGTTACAATAAGGAATTCTAATTCGCAAATTATTTTTACTACAAATGATCAATATACAATGGATGAAGAAATAATGAGAATAGATCAAATGTATTATTTAGAAAAAGATAATGATGGAAAAACAGAGTTAAAAAGATTTTCTGAAAGTATAAGAAATGAAAAAAATAGTAATAATGTAAGAAATGATGAAACCATAAGAAAAAAATTTAAGGAAAAAAGTATATGTAGAGGGTTTCAGCCAAGTTCAGAAAAAATAGATTTATTTATAAATTCTATAGAAAATAGAGATATATTAAAAAAATATATATTTGAATAAAAGTTAAACTGAGTGAGAATAAAATCACTCAGTTTTCTACTTTTTTCTATCATAAAAGTAAAAAACAAAGAATAAACGAGAAAAAAATCACAATTAAACTTGACTTTTGTAAAAATAAGGTGTACAATGTTAGCATAAAAAAAGAGCATAGTTGGTAGCTAGCTCTAAAAACTAAACCAGTATAAACTTGTGGCTTAATTTAAATAAGATAAAAAAATTATAACATTTTTAATTTGGCATTACAAGACTTTGTACTGAAAATTTTTACAGGAGGTGAAGAAAAATGCCAAATAGAAATGTTCATACAGTTCATACTGAAAAGGGCTGGACAAACAGATATGAAAATTCAAATAGAACTTTAGGGTATTATGACACTAAAGCAGAAGCTCAATCTGTAGGAAGAGAGAAAGCAATGCAAAATAACTCAGAACATATTATCCATGGACTTAATGGAAGAATTCAAAATAAGAATTCATATGGAAATGATCCATGTCCACCAAGAGATAAAAAATAAAAGCAGGGCCTATAGGTCTTGCTTTTGAGGCTAATAGAGAGGAGAAAAGGATGAGAGGAAAAGAAATATCAGATTCAAAAAAATTGATTTTAATGGGACTTTGTGGTGGAAAATGTGAATTTCGAGGATGTGAAAAATCTATTGTACAGGATATGTTAACAGGAGAAAAGAGCAATTTTTCAAATTATGCGCATATAGTAGCATCCAGTGAAAATGGTCCAAGAGGTGATAAGACACTATCTACTCAATTAAGTAATGATGAAAATAATATAATGGTTCTATGTAGAGATCATCACAAAGAAATAGATGATTTTCCAGAGAAATATACAGTAGATATATTAAAAGATATGAAAAGAGAACATGAAGCATACATTAAAGATTTGATGAATATTAGTAAAGAATCTAGTGTTATTGGAGTAAAATATACAGCAAATATTTCTGATAGAGTTACTAAAATTAATGATGAAGATATTAGAAAATGTGCATTTAGACAAAATAAATATTGTAGAGGCGAAATTATTAATTTATCAGATAGCAAAGCGGATGAGAGGAATAATAGTAAATTTTATGAATTTGAAAGAGATAATATAAAAAATAATTTTCTTCAATGTATAAAACCTCTATTAAAGAAAGAAAAAGTTTACAAGTTCTTTCTTTGTGCTATTGCTCCTCAACCTTTATTAATATATTTAGGAACGCTTTTTTCTGATATTACAGATGTAGAAGTACAACAACTGCAACGAGAACCAATACCTGAATGGTATTTGAGTGATGAAAGAAATGAACAATTTCATGTAAAAATGGCTATTCCTGAAAAGAAACATTCTAGGGTTGCATTAAATATTTCAATAACAGCTGATATATCTGAAAATAGAGTAAGAGACATTGTAGGTGAAGAGTGTGATATTTTTAAGATTGAAAGTAATATACATGGAAATGACATTATAAAAAATAGGAATCAGTTAGAAATGTATAAAAAGAAAATTCGAGAAGTTTATGAAATTATTAAAGATGTATATGGTAGAGATTGTGAAATAAATGTATTCCCTGCTATGCCAGTTTCAATAGCTATTGAAACTGGTAGATGTTGGATGAAAAAAGCACACCCAAGTCTTACAATATATGACGAAAAAAATGGTTTTAAAAAAGCATTAGAAATAAAATATGAAGGAGAAGATAAATGATAGAAAATAAACAAAATATAGATAAAATGTTGAGAAGAATAGCGGATGAAATAGAAATAAGCCAAACAGAGCATGAACGAGCAGTAAAGAGTTATAATGCGGTAGGAACCTTTTTAGACAATAATATTCCACAATATAATATCAGAGTTATTCCCCAAGGTTCATTTAGACTAGGGACTGTAATCAAACCTATAACAGATAAAGATGAATATGATATAGATTTAGTAGCAATTGTAGATAATAAATTTACAGATGCCGAAGATTTAAAAAACATTGTAGGGGATGCTTTGAAAGAAAGTGATAGATATTCAGAGAAACTTAAAGAAGGAAAAAGATGTTGGACAATTGAATATGCAGAAAGTTCTAATTATCATATGGACATATTACCTGCAATGAAAAGTGATACATATATGACGACTAAAGAACTTACTATGACACATAAAGAAGATGAAAGTTCTGATTATGAATTTAGACAAACAAATCCAGAGGCATATTATGATTGGTTTGCCAAAAGAATGGAAGAAGAGAAAAAGAATTTAACCGAAGAGTATGCTATTAGAAATAAATTAGAAATTGTTGATGTGCCAGAATATGAAATAAAAACAACTCTACAGATTGCAATAGAAATAATAAAAAGATACAGAGATATAAAATTTCAAGAAAATCCAGACATAAAGCCAATATCAATTATATTAACTACATTAATGGCTAGAATTTATACAGGAAAAGAGAATGTATACGAATTAATTGAAAAATTTTCTAAAGAGTATATTAGGTACTTAGAAAAAGATGAAAATGGTGATATATTAATAAAAAATCCTGTTAATGAAAATGAAAACTTTGCTGATAAGTGGCCAAAATATCCAGATAGAAAAGAAGCATTCTTTAAATTTATGACAGAACTTAACGTTGATCTTGTTACGAATAAAATTTTGTTAGAAGGAAATATAAGAGAGCAAGCTACATCTTATAAAAAGTTGTTTGGTGAAAATATGGTAAATAGAGTTTACGAGAATATAGCAAATGAAACAAGAATTGAAAGAGAAAATTCAAATATTTATCTAAAAGAAAATGGAAACATTACTTCACAAAAAACAAATATAAATGTAAGGAATCATAATTTTTATGGCAAGTAAAAAATATCCTAAAAATAAACCAATTACGATTCCTATTCAGAAATTTAATATAAAAAAAGAATTTAAAAATATGATAGTAAAAGAATATTACGGCATAGGCTTAAAAATGATATTAAGGATTCAACCAACGGGGTGCTCTAAATTCTATCAGGTTTTATTGGAGTATAAATCTGTACAAAAAAGACCACAAGTATATGTCAGCATAGATCAATTAGAAATAGAAGACAAAAAAAGTATTCCACATAAATATGGAATAAAACATATAAATGAAAGAGAATATATCAATCTATGTTTATACTACAGAAACGAATGGGATTCTACGATGAAAATTACAGAAACAATAATTCCGTGGATTTGTGAATGGCTATATTATTTTGAAATTTGGTGCATAACAGGAAAGTGGTGTGGAGGAGGAAAGCATCCTACCAAAAATGATATAAAAGAAAACGACAAGAATTAGACTTGTCGTTTATTCATATTTATTCTACTGTTAAAAAATGATTTATTTTTACACTGAAAAGTATCGTATTCTACTTTGGGATTATGGGCAGAGGCTTTTTTATGAATCTTTATTTTCTTTCATCCAGTCAAGTAATTCATCTTCAGAAATTTTGTTATTATTAAAATCTTTAATCTTAGATTTAGCAAGTGATTTCCAATTTTCAAAAGCTATCTTAACTTGTTCATCGTCAGCTCTTTTAGCTTGCATTAATCTTCTTTGATAGTTATTTCTATAAAATTTTATTCCATTTACAGTTTTTCGCTTTTTAGTATAAGAGTTAGTAGCACCAATCATTTTACAAGTTTGTTCATTTTCATAATATGTAATATCACAATACTTTTCTGTATTCTTAATTGGAATAAAGTATTTGCCACAATTTTTACAAGTTCTAATTTTTATGTCCTTATTCGATGCAATTTCCAGCAACGATACATATAGGAGATTAGATAGATATGATGTATGAAAAACAGGACTATCATTTACATTTATTATTCCATTTTCTAAATATTCTCTTACTATTTTAGGTGTTATAGATTCAACAGCAATATTTAAAGTATCATGTGCAAATTGCTGATAATAGAATACATCAATGTTAGTAGAATATCTAAAAACATTATTTTTTATTAAATATGTAAGATATTTTTCAAAGGGTGAATAATTTTTATCTTCTAAGTTATTATTTAGATTATACATATAATCAATACATCTTTTTATTAAATATTGTAATTCTTTTAATTTTCTTTTAACTTTAATAAAAATTGGTTCATAAGTTTCATAAAAGTCTTCTTTTGATTTAAATAATCGTGCTTTAGGAATGTCTTTATAGAATTCTTCTAATATTGAGAGTCCATAAAAACAAAAGAAAGTATTATAAGCAGTTTCAAAAGATGAGAAATTGCTATTTAGAAATTTAATTAGGAATGTACCATAGTTTTCTTCAAAAGGACTACTAAAATTAGATGAACTAAAATAGATTTCTCCAATGTGTTCATCCGATTTAAGAATAATACTAGGAAATTTATTATCAGAAATATGATTAAAAGTTGTTTTATACAAAATTACAGAAGTTGTATAAAACTCTTTTCTTTTTTCTTTGTTAAACCATATATTAAAACCATTTTTTACTGGAATATTATTTTTTCTTAACACTAAAGAACCTCCTAAAACATAGATTGCAATATAATAAAATAAATAAAATTGCTAACAAATCAACTAAATTATACAAAAAGCTAACGAAAAATGCAATGGTTTTGGTAAAAATACTTCCTGAAACCATTGAAAATACTAACAAAAATGAAAATAACAAAAAATATAAAAAATTTTCTGAAAAAGACCTATTTTTAATACATGTTCTGGGGTTATAAGTAGAAGGGAAGGAAAGGCAGAATTCTCTTCTAGAAAATACAAAGGAGGGAAAAGCTATGGAATTACAAAAAGTTCAAAGAACAACACTAACAATGAAAGAAGCAGCAGAGTATTTAGGAATTTCTTATTGGTTAGTTAATCAATTAGTAAGAAGAAAACAAATACCATACTCAAAAGTTGGTGGAAAATATTTATTTAGAGTACAAGCACTAGATGAATATTTAGAAAATATGGAACAGCAATCTATAAGTTAGATTGTAAGGAAAGCGGGGAAAGGAGGATATGTATAATTTACAATGGTTAAAACTAGAAATTAAAATATTTTCAAACAGGAAAATGCAAATATTACTAAAAGAAACTGATGGAGATACATATTTTAGAGTATGGATTCAACTAATAACTATTGCTATGGAATGTAATAGTGAAGGAAAGTTAGTAATAGGAGAAAAAACACCAATGACAATAGAAAATTTTTCAAAGATTATGGGAAAGTCTAAGAAAAAAGTGGAGAAAATTATAAAAAAATTTCAAGAATTAAATATGCTAATTGTAGAAGAAGGAGCATACAAAATTAAAAATTGGAGTAAATACCAAAGTGTTGAAGCAACTGAAAAATATCAAGAACAAAATAGGATAAGGCAACAAAGATATCGTGAAAAATTGAAAAGTGAAAAAGAAAAAAGTAACGTTACAATAACGGAAAATAACGAGGTAGAAGATAATACACAAGAACGAAATACAAGAAAGGAGAATGAGAACAATAATGGATTTAGAGAATACAAAATATGAAAATTGTCAAAAGAATTTCCACAATAAATGCAAATTTTGTGGAAAAGATTTAAAGCCAATAGGATTAGACTACTTATATACTAATGTATCTTTAGAATTAATTGAATATGAAAGATGCGTTTGTAAAGAATCCAAAAAATATTGGAAAGATCTAGACTTTAAAATTCAAGAGCAGAAAAAGAAAGAACATTATAGAGAGATGATAAGTCAATTTTATTCTCAAAATTATATTAGTAAAAGGCTAAAAGATTATAATTTTAAGAATTTTAAAGTAACAGATGTTAATAAAAAAGAAGTAGAGATTGCAAAAAATTATGCTAATAAATGTATTAATAATGAACAAGAAAATGGACTAATTATTACTGGGAATTCTGGAGTAGGAAAGACACATTTAGCAACATCAATTTCGAACGAATTGATAGAAAAAGATAAACTAGTTGTAATGGGGAGATTAACATCATTGTTGGATATGATAAAAGAAACTTTTAGAGATAATTCAAAGTCAGAAAATGAGTTAATAG
>CANDRW010000072.1 GCA_947388675.1 uncultured Clostridium sp.
GGATTTCCACCCGTTAGATTACTTACCCTTTGCTGGGCGCACAATTACTAGTTACTTCTTTACACAAACTATGAAAAGCTTGCCTATGTTCTTTTAATAAACTATTATTTTGTATAATATTTTCTACTTCATCTTTATCTCTTTTTAGTACATATATAGTATAATCACTCAATAACTTATCTACATTTTTCCAAGTATCTAATTCTTTTAAATTATCACTTCCGTATCATAAATGCAATTTCATAATTTGGATATTCTTCTTGTAATTTCTGTAAGGTTTCAATTGTATATAATGGTCTTGCATTATCTATCTCTATTGTAGAGACTTCAAATTTTTCATTTTTATCACATACCGCCTTTAGCATTTGATACCTATGTTCATTGCTAATTAGCCCTGTTTTCTGATATAGTCTATTTACTGGCACAAATACTACTTTTTCTACTTGTTTATTTTCATTCACTATTTGCTCAGCCAACGAAAAGTGAGAATTTAGTGGTGGATTAAACGCTCCACCAAACATAACTATCTGTTTTTTCTGCATATTTTCCCCTTATTTTTCTTATAACCACTCTATTTATTATCTTCAAATTCTTCTTTCTGCTTTTCTATTTCTCTAGCTAGTTCTTCTTCTGTTGGTAAATATAATTGATATTTTGACGCAAATAAATTCTTATTATCATTAAGAACAGAATATTTTACTATTATATCTTTCTTATCTGAACACAGTATTATTCCTATTGTTGGATTATCATCTTCTGCCTTTATTTCATTATCATAGTATCTAACATAAAAATCCATTTGCCCAATATCTTGATGTGTTAACTTGTCTAATTTTAAATCAACTAAAACAAAACACTTCAACACATAATTATAGAATACTAAATCTATATAAAAGTTATCTCCATCTGCATCAATTCTTTTTTGTCTTGCCACAAATGAAAAACCTCTACCCAATTCTAATAAGAATTCTGAAATATGTTCAAGTAAATTAAATTCCAAATCTTTTTCCAAAAATCTCCTGTCTTTAATGTCTAAAAACTCTAAAACATAAGGATCTTTAATAAAATCTTGGACTTTTTCTTTTTTCTCTAAAATATTTATTTCATTTTTGACTTCTCCCTTGTTAACTTCACTTGTTGATAATAATCTTTCATAGTAAAAACTGTCTATTTATCTTTCTAATTGTCTAACACTCCAATTTGACTTTATTGTTTCTTCTAAATAAAAATTCCTTTTAGACTCATTATCTATATTCATTATTAAACGATTATGGCTCCAACTTAATTGGTTACACAGTGTGTAACCACCTTTATAAGTTAAATAAAACTTTTTCATTAGTTTTAAATTAGGTACACTATAACCTTCTCCAAATTCTCGTGTTAATTTCTCCGAAAAAGATTTCAATATTTTATTTTGAGAAGCTTCTAAATGATATTCTTCAATTCTTCACTTTATTGTTTCACCTAAGCAATGAAGTTCATACATTAATTTTTATATTCTCATTATTCGAAAAATTTATATTTTCTTATATATATCATAAAATTAGTCTAAAAACAATCGTTTTATTGATATTTAATTCTAAAAAAATAAACTAAAAAGTACTTATCTACTACTTTTTAGTTTATCTTCCTCTTTACCCTAAAGCTACGTCTAATACCATCATTAATACAAAGCCTGCAATTAGCCCTAAAGTTGCTAAATTCTTGTTTTCTTGTATAGATTCTGGCAACAGTTCTCTTGCAGCTACTGCTATCATAGCACCTGCTGCAAAGGCTAGTAAAAATGGTAATACACTTCTTACTGTTAATACTAATACTACACCTATTACTGCTGCAATAGGCTCTACTAACCCTGATGCCTGACCATACATAAAGCTTTTAAATCTTGAAAATCCTTCACTTCTCAGTGGCAATGATACAGCTGCACCTTCTGGGAAATTTTGAATTCCTATTCCAACTGCAAGCATTAATGCTGCAACTAAACTCATTCCTGGTGTTCCACTTGCAATCCCTCCAAACGCTACCCCTATTGCCATTCCTTCTGGTATATTATGAATAGTAATAGCTGATATTAGAAGAATACTCTTTTTTAAAGAAGCAGCACTTCTTAAGTTGGTTCTTCCCTTTAGTACCTTGTCTAAAAATTTATCAGATAATAATACAAATAAACCTCCTATGGCAAATCCAAGTGCTGGAAGTAACCATGCTATGTATCCGAAGTTCCTCTGACAATTCTATGGCAGGTGCTAGTAATGACCAGAAAGATGCTGCAACCATAACTCCTGCACTAAATCCCAAAATAGTGTTTAATACTTTACGATTGACTTCTTTAAAGAAACATACTGTAAGTGACCCTAATGCAGTTACACCCCATGTGAATATTGTTGCTAATAACGCTTGAATGGCAGGATTTAACTCTTCAAACCAATTCACTCTTTTCTCACCTCACATTACATAATATGCTTTTGTTCTATATAATGTGAATTTAATGCTCGCAGATTTTGTCATTTTTTGAAATATTGCACACAAAGAAGTCCACAAACTTAAAATTTGTGGACTTCTTTGGCTCACTGAAAAGCTAATGGATTTTTGCTAACCGTAACTTCCCAGTGTTCCCCCTCATCAGGGCTTTCGATATGAATGGCACCAGCCTTCGAAGCAGGAAAACACTTTTCCCATACTTCCTCTGCAGTTACCTGTCCATCGATACCCTTCGAAGCGTTGCCACAGATAATATCCATGGCAGTTGTGAGTTGTGCTTCTTCCATCTCATAATCGGAGAAAAAGTAGAATATTACATCACCATTCATTCTCCAATATGCAAATGGAATCTTCTTTAGTCTGCTCGGTTTGAAAATCCTCCGCAAGCCTTCAAACATAAAAGCACTCTCCTTTCTACAAGTGATATCCCTATTATACAGCATTTTCTATATTATGTCAATTTATGATATTTATCAACCTAAGCAATCTTCCTCTTTTTCCTTTCTATCAAATTCGCTACAATGATAAATCCAATTGCAAATAAAAGAACTACTCCCATATTCATCATAATTGGTTTTAAGGTTTCTAAATTAAATTCTTCCATTGTCTTTACCAATTCATTAGACTGAATATACCAATAACTTGGAAGACAATGTGCTATTTTTAGTACTGTATCTGGCAACCACTCTACTGGTACAAAAGCACCACATAAAAAACTAGACCCCAAAGCAATTACATTGACAATTCCACTCATTGCATTTTTGTTATTAACGATATTTCCTACTAAAACTGCGATTGTTAAGGCACATAAAGTAAATACAAAAGAATTCACAATATATATAAGTCCTTGTGTACTAAACATCACATTTCCTACTACAAAGAAACTAATCAATACATAAAATAGCCATAAAACTAATGCAAATAGCCCATTAGATAATAGCAATATTCTATTATGCTTTTGATACTTCATACTACTAACAATCGTTCTTTTCCTAATTCTTTCTTCATGAAAACTAGATAAAATTAAGCAAATCACTAAGATAGCTCCTGCTAGTAATGTATAATTAGCAAAATTATAGTAAAAAGTCGCCTTTTCTAGTCCTGTTGTATCTAACTTTGAAGTCATTTCAATTTCTGTTTGCTTGGATATAGTTTGGTTTATCTTTTCTATTATTTCATTTTCTAGTTTTTCATCTGTCAAAGTTTTGTTATCTGTTTGCTTTGCTAGCTCTTTTACATAGATATTTTGCACTTTTACATATCTAGCTAGCAACATCTCAGCATAACTTGCCTGATAATCTCCTGTTGATTTGATTTGAATTTCTGGATTTTCTCCTTTTAATACATCTTGTCTATAGTTTTGTGGAATATATATTACATAATTAACATCTCGATAAAACAAAGCATCATTAATCGCATCTTCATTATCCTTTACAGCTATGGTTTCGCAATTTTCCTCCAAATACTTCGTCAAATTTTGAGTAATACCAACATTTGTATCTTGATTGACAATTAAGATATCTGGTTTTGTTGCTTCAAAATTCATTTGTGTATCACTTGTTGTCATATTTACTCCTGCAAAAATGAGCAATATTACTGTATTTAGAATAACACTAAATTTGCATTTATTAAGTACCTTTAAAAAAGTTTTAAATACTGTCATTGTTTCCCCTTCCTTCTATATTATAGTGCTTCATATTTTTGTTTTCTTAATCCATTGATAGAAAGTATTATCATAACTCCACTAAAAATCAATAAACTCACTATATTCAAGAAATATCTATCTAATGTATCATAATAATACAAAGCATAAAATCCATCTGTTATCATACTAGCAGGATTTACTAGATTAACAATAGGTACATTTTTGTCAATCATATATTTCATTGTAATTCCCATCATTCCTGATAAGAAACAACCTAACATAGTAACTGCTATCAAAATTCCAATTTTAGCATTTTCATTTGCTTTTATTAGTGTAGCAACTGCAATTCCTAAACTTAGTCCTGCCAAGCTTCCTGTTAAGGATAATAGCACAATTAGTGGTAAATTCGTTCCATAGTCTACTTTTAATACAAATATAGTGTAGACAAACAAAATGGCTAATCCGATTAATTGTGCTAAATAACTTGCCATTAAACTAGAAAAAATAATCTTTCCTTTGCTTGTTGGTGTAATAGAAGTTCTTTTTCCCACATTCCCCATATTTGCTAAATTGTGATTAATAGCAGTCATTCCTAATATTCCACCATATAGACAGGTCATAGCAATTAGAGTATAAAACTCAATCATGGTATAACTTAAATTACTATTAGAAATATTTTTAAATTCCACTTGATTATCTTCTAACATTTTCATAACATCTTCATAAATGTTCTCCACGTTAGGCATATTGTAAATTCTTTCTGGATAACCTTGCATAGATTCTTGTACTCGTTTTTCCACAATGTTACTTATCATTTCTGTATTTTGCATGATTTCTTCTGTCACGTATTTTAAAATAGTTTCATTAATCCCATTAGATTTGATAACTACTTTTGGCTCTTCCTTTAGTAAAACTAGATACCCTGTTATTTCATCATTTTCTAGTAACTCTTTTGCTCTTTCTTCTGATTCATATTGTGTTTGAAAAAGTCTATCCTCATTTTCTTCATCACTTAATGTTTCAAAGGCTTGTTTCATAATTTCGTTTTCTTCCTTTTCTACAATGGCAATGGATATAATATCTAGTTTCTCGCTATTCTCAATATTAGAAAATGCCATATTAAAGAATGTTCCTAGTATGATTGGAAAAGCGAAAGTCCAAAAGATTAGCATTTTATCTCGAAAAAGAGTTTTAAAAGCATATTTAAAATTATGGTAAAACATTAATCTCTAAGCTCCTTTCCTGTTAATTCTAAGAACACATCATTTAAAGTTGGTCTTTCTGAATAGATTTTGCTATATCCTAGATTTTCTTTCTTTAAAAATTCAATTAAATTGCCTAAGTTGTTTTCTCCTTTATTATAAGTAACTACTAAGGTATTTCCTGTGTAATTCACTTCTTCAATATGCTCTATCTTCTTCATTTTTTCTAACATACTATCTTCTAAATGATTAATTTCTACTGTCACCTTTTCCTCAATTTTAGCAAGTTCTTTTAGTTCATCTGAAGTTCCTTGTGCTAAGATTTTTCCTTTATCCAAAATGATAATTCTATCACAAAGAATTTCTACTTCTTCCATATAGTGAGTTGTATAAACAATTGTCGCTCCATTGTCTCTTAGTTTTTTAATTCCATCTAATATATTATTTCTGCTTTGCGGATCTACTGCAACAGTTGGTTCATCTAAAAAGATAAGCTTTGGTTTATGAGCAATTCCACAAGCAATGTTTAATCTTCTTAAAAGACCTCCTGATAATTGTTTTGGATAAAACTTTTTAAACTCTTCTAACCCCACTAATTCAATAGCTTCCTCAATATATTGTTTTCTTACCTTTTTATCTTTGATATATAGCCCACAAAAATAGTCAATATTTTCATAAACAGTTAATTCTTCAAACACAGCAACTTCTTGAAAAATAACACCTAGTTCTTTTTTTGATATCATAAGCATTTGGTGTCATTTCCTTTCCAAATATTTGAATACTTCCTTTACTAAATTTTAGTAAGGATAAGATACAATTAATAGTAGTAGATTTTCCACTTCCATTAGGACCAAGTAATCCTAAAATCTCTCCTTCTTTTACTTCAAAAGATAAGTCATCAATGGCCTTTAAAGTTTTGTATTCTTTCGTTAAATTTTTCACTTCAATTACATTACTCATTTTTTCTTATTCTCCTTTTCAAATTTATAGCCTATTGCCATTTGCCTTACTGTGTTTTCCAACATTTCTTCTATTTCTTGGTTAGAAAGTTGTATCGTTTTTGTTGCGACCAAGCAAGCTATACCATGTGTAAATATCCATACTTTAACATGAAACTTCTTTTGCTCCTCATATGGTAATCCTGTTAATTGTTGTCCTGCTCTAATGACTTCATCTCCTACTGAGTTTGACATGATAAAGTTTTGGGCATCTAGTTTGGTTGGGTTCATAAACATTATTTTAAAGAATTGTGGAAAATCTTTTGCAAACTTGATATAGGATAATCCCATTTCTTTATAGTATTTTTCTTTCCCTTTTCCACTTATCATATAACTATGATAAGTTTCTACTATCTTTTCTACAACTGCTTTTTTCAGTTCTTCTATGTTTTCAAAATGATTGAAAATGGGATGTACAGAAGCATTTAATTTCTTAGCTATCTTTCTAGCATTTATTCCTTCTATCCCTTCTTCTTTTACAATTTCATAGGCTACTTGCACCACTTCTTCTTTACTATATTTCATTGCTTTTGGCATATTCTCACCTCTTTTAAAATAACATTTGTTAGGTAACGATTGTTATTATATAGATAATACTTTTGTATGTCAATAGTTTTAGAATATGTATAGTTAGTATAAACTTTTAGTAGGGAAATTTAAGAAAAAAATTGAATAAGAGATAC
>CANDRW010000073.1 GCA_947388675.1 uncultured Clostridium sp.
TACCGAACACAGAAGTCAAGCTCCAATGTGCCGACGATATTTGTGGGTTACCCTGCTGAGAAAATAGGTTGTCGCCAGATTTTTTTTATATTCTAGAAAAAAGTCTGTAAAGGAGATTTTTCCGTAGTAAATAATTATGGGAATATTAGATTTTCTAGCAATTGTGATTGCATAGAAAATCTTGTATTGGCATTTTTATTTTATAAAGAGACTAGAAATTAGAAAAATTCTAATTTGTGGTTTCTTTTTTTTATGTTTTATACTATAATAAGAGAATAGAAAAGGAGTTTTAAATATATGGAAAATAATGAAGTAAATGAAGATTTAACAACAGATCAAAGTATAATTTCAAGCGAAAGAAAGATGAATCTTATTGATTTAATGTTTCGTAAAAGCACAAATGCTACTTTTTTGAGCAATAGGGATGGAATAAAATTATTTCCTATGATAACAGAAGAAGAAAAAGCCTTTGTCGATGAAGTATATAAAAAAATAAAAGAATTAAATATAGGAGAGGATGTATTCCAACTTACTAATAAACAACAATTAGTAGAGGAATTATATGCTAGATGTCAGATCCCGAGAGAAGCAGTTGAGGAAGTAAGACAAAAGAGAACAGAGAAAGCAAAAGAGACTTTCGATAAAATTGCCAAAGAAAAGGAAAGTTTAGAAGCTAGAATTGCAGCAGATAGACAGGAAAAAGAAGCAGTTGGTACAGAGCAACAAGTTCTTGACCTTAAAGTGGTTGAGAGGATAGAAGTAAACGAGCAAATAGGGTATAAAAAGGAACTATATCAGCCAGAAACTTTATGTGGACGTTCTAGAGAGTTGATGGACCAACCATTTGTTGAGCATATCAGCTATACACCAGAGAGAATAGAAAATATTTCACCCCAGACTCCATATCAATTTGCAGATAGAGTTTATACAATAAAAAAGGTTGGAAGTTTAATTTATATGTCTGCTCCTAATTTGCAAGATAGTATATCAGAGTATGAAATAACGATTTCAAGAGATGATATATCCAAAACAGTTAGAAGATTTGGAGAAATATTGTTTCATAGAATGAATGATGCTACTTATAGTGCAGTGGTTTTCTTAGAATTATTAGGAGTAACTAATTTAACAGATAAAGAATTACATGGGTATATTGGTAGTGTAGAACAAGTACAAGATAAAAATCGATATAGAGTTGTACATTCGCCAGAGGAATATACTGCTGTTGCTATATGGGAGCAAATTGAAAAAACAAGAGAAAAAAGCAAGCAAAAGAATCAGGGGAAATCAGTGAAAGATGGTAGAAAAGCAGCTGGAGAAGATGAAAGATGAGCAAAGTGATTTGGAAGCCAGGAACATTCATTTATCCTTTGCCAGTTGTAATGGTATCTTGTGGAGATATGGTTAACAGTAATATTATAACAGTGGCATGGACAGGCATTATCAATACAGATAAGCCAATGTGCTATATATCAGTAAGAAAAGAAAGATATTCACATGATATTATAAAAAGGGCAAAAGAATTTGTGGTTAATTTAACAAATAAAGATTTAGTATACGCCACAGATTGGTGTGGTGTAAAAACAGGAGCAAAAGTAGATAAATTCAAAGAAATGAAATTAACAAAGGAAAAGGCTAAGTTTGTCAAATGTCCATTAATTAAAGAAAGCCCTGTATCAATAGAATGCAAAGTAAAAGAGATAAAGGAATTAGGAAGTCATGATATGTTTGTGGCAGAAATCTTATCCATAGATGCAGACGAAAGTTATATAGATGCAAAAGGGGCTTTTGATATTTCAAAATGTAATTTAATTACTTATGCTAATGGAAAATATTTTACATTAGGGAAACAAGTAGGAAAATTTGGCTATTCTGTAGCCAAAAAGAAGAATAAAAAAAGGAAATCATAAGCATACTAAAGAGAAGTAAATACTAGATATAAAAAGACAAAAAAAGGAAGGAAGCTAAAATGAAAAGACAAATCAATGAATATATTTCGTGGATAGGAAAAACAGATTGGGAACTTAAAAAATTTCATGGTGATGAGTTTACTACTAATAAAGGGTCATCCTATAATGCCTATCTAATTCAAGATGAAAAAACAGTTTTAATTGATACTGTATGGTTACCATATGACAAAGAATTTGTAAATAATTTAAAACAAGAAATAGATATTCATAAAATTGATGCGATTATTATGCAACATGGAGAAGTAGACCATAGTGGCTCTTTGATGGAATTGATGAGAGAGATACCAGATACTCCGATTTATTGTACTGCAAATGGTGTAAAATCTATCAAAGGACAATATCACCAAGAGTGGAACTTTATTCCTGTTAAAACAGGAGATACTTTAAATATAGGGAAGCATACTTTAAAATTTATAGAAGCACCAATGCTACATTGGCCAGATACCATGTTTACTTATATGGAAGGGGCAGATGTCTTATTTAGTAATGATGGATTTGGACAACATTTAGCATCAGAATATTTATATGTAGATGAAGTAGAACAGCCAGTATTATGGGAGCAAGCACTTACCTATTATGCCAATATTTTAGCGCCATTTGGACTATTGGTAAACAAGAAAATTCAAGAGATATTAGCAATGAATTTGAAGATTCAAATGATATGTCCAAGCCATGGACTAAT
The DNA here is from genome assembly GCA_947388675.1 of uncultured Clostridium sp. Classification (GTDB taxonomy): domain Bacteria; phylum Bacillota; class Clostridia; order TANB77; family CAG-508; genus CAG-273. The sequence goes on from CANDRW010000073.1 coordinate 2,650, forward strand.
TTGGAGAAAAAATCCTGAGCAAATTATACAAAAATATTTAGAATGGGCAAACAATTATCAAGAAAATCAAATTACTATTTTATATGATACCATGTGGAATAGCACTAGAAAGATGGCGGAAGCAATAGCAGAGGGAATACAAGAAACAGATAAAGAAGTAACCATTAAAATAAAGAACACAGCAAAAGACGACAAAACAGAGGTATTAACAGAAGTATTCAAATCAAAAATGATTTTAGTAGGTTCTCCTACAGTTAATAATGGCTATTTACATTCTATTGCAGGAATTTTAGAAATGATAAAAGGAATGAAACTCAAAAACAAAAAAGCGGTAGCATTTGGAAGTTATGGCTGGAGTGGAGAAGCAGTAAAACAAATAACAGAGAATTTAGCTAAAGCTGGATTTGAAATCATAAATGAAGGTATTAAACAAATGTGGACACCAGATGAAGAGATGAAAAAGCAATGCATAGAATTTGGAAAAGCAATTGCAAAATAAGATATGAAAATAGGTGGAAAAGGGGACGGTTCTGATTTCCAAAATTTTTGGAAATCAGACCCGTCCCCTTTTCCACTTTTTCTATCTTTCTAGATGTTTACTTATTTTTATTAAAGTAGTCCTCAAATTCTTCTCTAGAGATAGGCTTTGAGTAATAATATCCTTGAATAACATCGCACTTTAAGTTTCTTACATAATCGGCTTGCTCTTTTGTTTCAACACCTTCTACAATTGTTTTTACACTAAGTCTTTTTGCAAGATATACAATGTAATTAATAATGTTTTTATCACTTTCAAGATTAGCTTTATCAACAAAAACTTTATCTATTTTAATGATATCAATAGGCATATTTTGTAACATACTAAGTGAAGAGTAACCTGTACCAAAATCATCAATAGAAACTACAAATCCTTTTTCTTTAATAGAATTTAAAACTTTAATAATATCTATTTTATTATCAACTGTGGCACTTTCAGTGATTTCTAAGTCTACCTTGCTTCTGTCAATTCCATATTTATCTGTAATTTGAGCATATTCTTCAATAAAGTTTTCATACACGAAATGCTCTTTAGAAACATTGATAGAAACGATTGGGACACTGCCATATTTTTCTTTCCAAGCGGCTAAGTCTTTACAAACTTGTTCAAAAATATATAAATCTAATTTAACGATAAATTTATTTCTCTCAAATAAAGGAATGAATTTTCCAGGAGGAACTACCTGACCATCCTTATGCCATCTAACTAATGCTTCTGCACCAACAACTTTTTCTGTATTAGCGGCAGTTTTGGGCTGATATACAATGACGAATTCTTTATCCCTTAAAGCTTGTTCCATACAAGATTCAATTTGTTGTTCTTCTACTAATTGATTTTCCAATACTTCATCGAAAATATAGTAATTATCATTATATAATCCTTTTATTTTAGAACGAGCCATATAAGCTTTATCTAGAACTTTATTAATATCTTTATCTTTAGCAGTAATTTTATAGACTCCGATAGATAAGTTGACATGAAGCGCTGTATCATCAATCTCTAGATTAGAGGCTTCATGGAATATTTTATTTAGTAATGTTTCAATCTTCTTTTCGTAACTAAAGACAGTAGCAAAGACATCATTAGAAATTCTACAAACAATATTATCTTCTGGTAAGATGGTAATTAGTTTTTCACCAAGTGCCTTTAAAATTTTATTACAAAATTCATAACCGTAAACATTATTTAAAGCTTTAAACTTATTGATATCAAGTGCAATAATATATTTTGATTTAGCGTCTGTTTGTAAGAAATGAGTACCATTTTCTTTAAAATAAGTTTCATTTCCAAGTTCTGTAACTGGGTCTATATAAGCAATTCTATATAGTTTCCTATTTTTCTTTTGCGTGGACAAATCAAGGAATATACTAGTACCTAAAATAGCAAAAGTAATTCCAATACAAACTGCAATAGCAATTTTCAAAAATTGAAGAAGTTCTTTTGCAATAGTATCATCAGGTGCAATACTAATTACATACCAGTCATTTACATTTAGCTTTTCATAATGTATAAAGTAAGTACTTCTATTTAACCTAACATCAAAAGTTCCGACTTGTTTTGAACGAATACCTTGTTTCATTTCTTCAACTTTAGCAATATCCATTTCATTTGTTAACTGTACATCTAAAAGGTCGTAAAGGTTAACATTATCTCCTGTTACTGTATCAGAGGAATCAATTAAAACAATACCATCATTATTGATTAAATAAGTACCACCCTTACCATGAAATAAACGTCTTAATAAAATTTCTCTATAATCTTCTGTATGAATAGTTGCAAAGATAATCAAATTTTTACCATTCAATTCAAAAGCTTTTGCATATACATTAACAAGATAATTTGCACCAGTAAGGACACTGGGTTGATTTTCTGCTAAATATACACTATTTTTTGACTTCTCAAAATAACTTTCAATATTAGCATAATTTTTAACAACATGTCCATCACTTGTTGTACCATTTCCCTTTTCATCTAAAATAACTAGTCTTGTAAAATGGTAATCTGATAAATCAGGGCTATAACGTTTGAAGATATCTTCAGGTGTATTGAAAAAGCCACTATTGATAGAAGATACCATAGTATCAATAAATCTTTTTTGCTCCGTAATAGCAAGATTAAGCTGTGCAGCTGTTTGCTCACTAAGTTCTGTAATGTTACTATAAACATTTTCATAAGTTAAATCAGTTACATAGTTAATACCAAAATACGATAATAATAGCATTAAAATAAATAGTGGTAGTATCCATTTTACATTTAATTTGTAGCCACTTGCATTAGCATAATACTTGTTCTTTACTTTAGTTTGTTTGTTCTTACTCATAATTCCCATATAATCTATTATCTAAAAGGTAGTAGATAATGAAATTATTTTCCTTTCTTCATATTAGTATAATAGAATTTTTTACGCAAAAATCTATATAGTAACTATATAATAAAGAAGGAAAAAAATCAATATATTTTGCTTTGTTTTTTAGTGAAAATATACTATTATCAATTTTGAGAATGTAGCTTTATTGCAAAATTAAAAGATTATACAAAACTTTCTAGGGAAAGTTAAGCTAAAACGGTTGACAGATAGCAAAAAAGGTGATAAAATAAGCGAGCGTATGTGAACAACATACGTTTTAAAAAAGATGAAAAAATGAAAAGCAAGAAGCTGGAGGTGTTTTAAATGGCTACAAAAGGAGCAAGAGAACCAATTACATTAGAATGCACAGAATGTAAAAGAAGAAATTATATGACAGAAAAAAACAAGAAAAACAATACTGATAGATTAGAAATTGTAAAATATTGTAAATTCTGCAAAAAACGTACAACACACAAAGAAACAAAATAAGCCTTTTAAGGGGGAAAATGAAATGCCTAAAGATGTAAATGATAAAAAAGAAAAGAAAGAAAACAAGCATTTTTTTAAGGATTTTAAGGCAGAATTAAAAAGAGTAATTTGGCCAACACCAAAGCAACTTGTAAATAATACAGTTGCAGTTATTACCATTGTGTTAATTACAGCTGTTATTGTATTTGCGTTGGATTTTGTTTTCAAAACAGTAGATGATTATGGAATCAATAAATTAAAAGAAGTTGTAGGCACACGTAATGAAGAATCTAATACAACAACTTCAAATGAAGAGACTAATAATACAAATAATAATACTACAAATGAAACTGGAAATAATACCACAAATAATGAAACAAACAGTACAACAAATAATACAACAAACACCACAAATACAACGTCTAATAATACAAAAAATTAATAATTAGGAGGCTGTAAATTATGTCTCAAGAAAAAGAAACTATGCCAAGATGGTATGTTGTTCATACTTATTCAGGTTATGAAAATAAAGTTAAAACAGACTTAGAAAAGACAATTAAAAATAGAGAACTAGAAGAATTCTTTTTTGATATTATTGTTCCTATGGAAGAACAAATTGAAATTAAGGATGGTCAAAGAAAAACAAACTTAAAAAAGGTTTTTCCTGGGTATGTTTTAATTAAAATGATTGTAACAGAAAAAACATGGTATATTGTTAGAAATACAAGAGGTGTTACAGGATTTGTTGGTTCAGGAACTGATCCAATTCCATTGACTGATGAAGAAATTAGAAAAATGGGATTTGAGCAAATGACAGTAAATGTAGATTATACTGTAAATGATTCTGTTAGAATTATGAATGGACCATTTACAGACTATACAGGAACTGTAACAGAAATCAACAAAGAAAAGCACAAAGTAAAAGTATTAGTATCTATGTTTGGAAGAGAAACACCAGT
>CANDRW010000074.1 GCA_947388675.1 uncultured Clostridium sp.
CCTGTTAGTTTTATTTTTCTCGCAGTTTTCAGTCTATCTGCAGTAATGGCATGAACAATATTGCTTGCTACTTGCTGAATTTTCTCCAATATTGCACGAATACTTGGTGCATTTGTTCTTTGATCTACGTTAGCTGTTACGCTATCTACAACTGCTCCTTCTGTTTTTGGTATATTGCTTATTTTTGTCTTTTTTATCGCTTTCAAATTAAATCACTCCCTTTTCTTTTTAATTCTAATATACTTTTACTGTTATCACATAACCTGCCTCGATATCCCATTTAAATTGAATTATGTTACTTTCCGCTTCATTATTGCCAATTTCTATGTAGTGATGATCTTTAGATAACAAAACGCCTTCCACAAAGACTTCTAGATTATCTTTTCCAACTACATAGTTGCAAGGCAGCTGATAATCAGTATCTTTTGCGATTGCCACTTCGGCTTGAACTGTATATTTCTTAGAGGTTCCACCACCTAAATTGATATTCTCATCATCAATTTCTTCATATCCATCTGGCAATGTTTCTCCATCAAAAAGTATGACACTATTTGTAGGTATTCCGAGAATTGTTAATAAAATTTATAAAGTCTTGGTGTGTTACAGGTGTAGCTGGATTAACTGTAAAATCAACATTCGTTGTACTTGATACATTCACATTAATTTTAAAGTTCATTCCTGCAACGGTAATATTATTAAAAGGAGGAAGATATGCTCCTTTTCCTTCTTCTGATATACTTGCAACTGCATATAAAACTTCTTCACTATCTTCCTCATTTATTTTTGCATATAGTCCAATAGTATTTATCATATACCCTTCGGTTATCTCTGTATTTTGTATTACCGCTTCAATTTCTATTTGCGTATCATTCAATTTTGATATTCTTGCTATTTCTACTGTTTGCTTTGGATTTTCTAATTGTTCTAATGTTAGTATTTGATTTTCTTGATAAATAGTTTCACTCGTTTTTACACTAATAAATTTTATTGTTTTGTTATTAGCAATTGCATCTGCAAATAGTGCTTGTCCTTTTGACGTGGTAATTAGGTTATTAAATTCAGCCATTTATTCTCTCCTTTCTATAAATTACTTCCTACTGATATAATTTCATAATTTGTAACACAACCTACAAGGCTAATATCATTACTTATATCTACTGCTCCATCTGCATATATATTTAATTCCATATTTGCTGGTATTTGCTCTCGTAGTTCTTTTTCCAATAAATAGATTAAATCATTATTCGTATAAGCCAATTTGATAGTTAGTTTATACTTGTCATGTTCCAATTTTATTGAGTAATTCCCTTCTCCTACTAGTTGTCTCAATTTATTGTTTAACCAGTTCATTGTAAACGGTGTTCTATTGTTCATTTTTAGTAGTATATTCGCTCTTCTTGATTCAATAGTTGGTGCTACTTCTGTAATATTGTATATCTTTTCGTATCGTGTTAGTCCATATGAATCGGCCGTCTTTACAATTACCTCTGTTAGCATTTTTGCAATTAAAATATTCATATATTCTAATTGCTCATCTTCACTCTTAAATATCTCTTGAAATTCTCTAATATTTTTTAAATATTGTGGCATATAATTAATTAATTTCACTGTAGAACCACCTCTTTTAAAATAGGAATTTCAAATTGTTCTAGGGCGATATTATTTTCTTGTTCGTTTATAGTTACATCTGATACATCAACTACTCCTTCTATGCTCAAAATTAGAGCTTCGATTCTTGCTTTCCTAATAATTAGATTAGTTGAATCTTCCCAGTTTTTTCGTAATTCTAATAAATAAGTATTTATTGCATCTTGGACTTTTGCTTTTAAATTATCAACTGTTATTTCTCCATTGGATATTACATTAGCACTTACTGTTGTTTCTACTTCGTCAACAGTTTCCACCGTTACTACATGGCCAATAGGTGCTAGTCCTAATCCTTCGCTTGTGAAGTCTGGATCTATTTCGTTTTGCACATTATTTATTAATAATTCAGATGCTTTGTTAAATTCACTATTTAGGATTGTTAGTTTTACAGTTCCTGGACCATCCCAAATTGGCGTAACTTTGACTGAACCTACTCCATCGATTTCTTTTGTCTTATTTTTATAGTCTATTATGTTTCCTGCAAATGGCTTCTCAGTAGTTTGCTCTAGAACTCTTGCTCTTAATGATTCGTCATTTTCTATATCTTCTCCTGGTATTAGTAGATTCGTTAAAATGCATCTTCCTAAATTCTCAATATAGTTTACAGGAATTAATGTTCCTGCAGCACTATTTCCAATAGTCCCTGGCGTTTCACATTGCACTCTATATTTCCCTGTAGAGATTTTTTCTGTTACCTTATATATTAAATCTTGAATCGTAAATCGCTCACCTATATTAACATCCATTAAATCATTATTTTCAGCATCATAAAATTCCGCTTCTTTTATTGCATGTGTTGCGTTTTTTCTTTCTACGCCTACTTGGTTGGCCAATCTTTCTAAATATTCATCAGGAGCAGTATCAATGAATACTAGATTTGTATTGTATTTTAAAGTAATATATATTTGTGCTAATTCTGCAGCAGCTGGTGCTATTGCATCATAAATAATGCTTCCTTCTCTTTTGTCTACCTCTGTTGATACTCTACTTAACATTCTTTCTAATATTACTTCATAATCAAAATATTCATCTAAATTTTCAATATCTTTTATTTCCATTAAATTTCCACCACCTTTTCAGCATTAATTTCTCCAACAGCTGTAATTGCACTAAATTTTGCAATTACTTGATTTTTATTTACTTCAAATTGGAAATTGGTAACCTCAGTTATTCTCGTATCTTGTAACAATGCTTCCATTATTATTCTTTCAATTTCAGGAATAACAAATGTTGTACTTTCTCCTATTAAATGATTACTCTCAATGCCATAATTCCAACTATATATAAGGTGTTCAAATCTTTCTGTATTTAAAATACAATATATTGCTTGTTTCATTGCTTCTATACCATCACAATATCCAGAGATAGTATTTTTTTCTATATTTAAACAATATGTTCTACTTGTTTGTTCTTCTATTTCTTGCTCTTCTAGCAATATATTATTAGTATTAGGTGTCATTTTTGTACCACCTTTCTTCAAAATTTATCTAATACAATAAAGTTATTTGCCCTCTGTTGTTGTAATAAAATAACGTCATCACCAACTTTTAATGCATTATGTATTGTTATTTGCTTTCTTCCTATAATTTTATGATTATGTTCTAAATCTTCTAATTGTTTTGTTTCTGTGTTCCAATCTATAGTAATGTCTACAGTATAATCTTTCACATTCTTGGTAAGCACCAAGAATTCTTTTGTCAATTTTAGTTTTTGCTCAACTGTTATTTCAAGCGGCTTGACACTTGTTACAGTTCCAAATAAAACAGCAGTGGGAGCATTTGCATCATTTGCTCCCACTGCCATCTTCTTTATTACTTCTCCTAATGAACTTCCCATCTTTATTCCTCCTGCTAAGATATAAAGTTCTGTCCCTTTAAAGTTAAATCCATAAAATGCTCTCCGTTTTTAAATATATGTTTTGCCTTTTCTACTAACATAAAATTCTGTAGTTTAACATCTCCTAGATTTAACTGCACAATTACTAAGGATCCTCCTCTAACTCGTACATCTCCAAGTGCATTTTTTATTTGAAGATTCTTTGTTTTTTGATTATACAAATCTAGTAATGCTTTTGCTTTTACTGCTCCATTTGTTTTTTCGTCAATAGTGTCAAAATATTGTAATACTCCCCATTTTTGAATATTAGAAGAGTCTTTTGCAATATATACTTCCCTTTTCCCTGTTTCAGAATTATCATAGGTTAATTTGACTTGATTATAAGTATCAGAATCTATTGAACTTTCATAGTCATAATTTTCTCCTGTTTCCTCATCAATTACTAATCCTACTTTCATTCTTTCTAAATTCTTTAAACATAACTTACCAAATTCATCATATAATACATACATTTCTTTTCGATTTCTAATTGTTTCATCTAATGCATTAAGAATAATATCAAATAATGATTGATTACTTTCTGCCTTCTTTGCTATCACATAACCTGTATTCTCTAAAATTCCTGTATTTAATTGATATTCATTTGCAATCATCTTTACAACTTCATCTGCTCTCTTATTTGTATATGTTTTAGTATCTTTGTTTTTCAGATATCTTAATTGGTCGTATGCTGTTGTTGTTATTATCTGCTCTTTGTCCATTTTCTTTTTAAAAACAAAGCCATAAAATAAATTTGTATCATCTACTTTAAATGCAATAGGATTACCCTCTTCAAAATTTATAATACTATCTCTTACAACTTTAAATTCAAGCTTTCCTGCTGCACCTTTTCTTTCTGTAGTCCATGTTATTTCATCTTGTGCTATCGGCTCATATACTATATTTTCATTTTGAATTAATAATTGTTGGCTCATTTTTTCCTCCTATGCAGGTATCCATAATACTTGTTTTGAATAGATTAAATTAGGGTTTTTTATTTTATCTTTATTTGTATTATAAATTTTTGTATATTTACTACCATCTCCATAAAACTTCTTAGCAATATTCCAAAGGCAGTCACCTTTTACAACAGTATAATTTTGTCCACTTGATTTTGATTTTGCTGCTGCAGTATTGTTTGTAGTTACTGTTCTCTGTGCGACTGGTGGTTTATATTGCTGAATTGTTACATTTACAGTTTTGGTTGAGTATTCTTTATATTGTCTTAATTTTAGCTTTACTTTATTATCAAATCCTTCTTCCGTTGTATCTGTTATTGTATAATCTTCTATTGCAACTTTTATGTTTGTACTATATATATCTTCATTATTTGGAAATTTCCTTACAACTATAAATTGAAATGGTGTCTTATTTACTTTTAATTTTTCTATTATTCCTAAATAATATTTAGCACCTTGAAACCCATTTGTATATGTAGAAAATGGATACTTTACATTTGGAAGTAATATTTCAAACTCAATATCTGTTAAGCCTGGATTTTTTAAAACATTAATTTGTTGATTATTAATTAAATCGTATGTCTTATTCTTATTATTGATTTTTAGTTCTACTTTTTTAGGAGGAATAGGAAGTAGAACATTTCCTAAATAAAAATAGTATGCCATATTATTTCCTCCTTACTCATGTATTCCATCTGAGACATATTCTAATTCTTCTTCAAGCTCGGTTTTCAATTTATCTGTTACTTTATCCACAATACCATCTATATCTTGTTCTCCATTTATTTCATTGTTGTTAGTAATATTAATTGATAATGGCACAGTTGTGAATCTATTGATTGTGTCTCTTTCTGCAATATCTATTAAATATTTCAAATCTTCTTCTGATATATCTTTTGTATTATCTGCGATGTCCTTTGTATTTCCTGCAATATCTCCAAGAGTCGAACCTGATGGATCAAATGAAAAACTATTCATTGCGGCATTAATTGCATCACCTGCACCTTGAACCCAATCATTTCTGTGTGCTACTCTATCTTCTCTTGTTGTATTAAATTCGATTGCTTTACTTGTAATATCATTTGCACCATTAGCTAAATCAGCCATATACTCCGCTTTATTCTTTTGAATGTTTGCACTAACTTCACTCATATCGTCAAGCATACTTTGTAAATCTTCATTTCTTTTTACAGCATTATCCATCATACCTTCGAGGGCTTTGTCAGCAAAATTTGCATATTCTACTGTATCAATAGAAACCCCTGGTATCTTATTTAACACACTTATAATTCCATTTACAATTCCAACAACACCATTATATAGCCATTGGAAAATATATAGAATTCCTACACCTACTGCTTCAAGTCCTGTTTGAAATGCATACCAAGCTGCTAGTAGTCCATAACATACTCCTAGCATTCCTACCCACATGTATTGTGCTGCTATTAATATTGCATAAAATGCTACTTTGCATCCTAGCCACAATGTCATAGCGCCTATTCGAAGTGCATCCCATGTGTATAATATTCCATAAGCCACTTCATCATTTGTAAACCAGAAATATACTAATACAGCTATTAAAGCTACTATCAAAATTATAATCCATGTTATAGGACAAGCCAATAATGCAGAATTCAACCCCCATTGTGCTGCTGTTGCTGCCATAGTTTCACCAGCATGTAACATTTCTGCTGCACCAGCAATTCCGTGAGCTGTAGCTAGAATACTTAGAACTCCACTTGTTATTCCTGATATGATATTAAATGCTACATAAGCTGCTACTATTCCTAAAATAATAGGAGCTACTGGTTCTAATACACTAATAAACCATGAAATCCCCTCAATTAAGGATAATATTGCTTGTGCTACTAAACTTGCTCCAGTAATAAACATGCTAAACATTTCTTGGACTTGCTGATTATTAGCTAGTTGATTTATCTTCTTCAACACAGGATCAACTGCTTTTATAGCAATATTTTTCATCTTGATCCATATTTGATTCCATGTCATTGGCATTTTATCAAACTTAGCATTTGTTTCGTCTGCTGCTTTTAACATTGCATTTTTTACTATCTGTGCACTAATTTTTCCTTGTGCTGCCATATCACGTATTTTTCCAATTGGAACATCTAAATAGTCAGCAATATTCTGAACTATTTGAGGTGCATTGGAAAATACTGAATTTAAAT
>CANDRW010000075.1 GCA_947388675.1 uncultured Clostridium sp.
GAAGCAAGAAAGGAGATAAAAGGTACATGGCTGACGAAGCAGTTACAAAAAAAGGTGCGAAAAAAACTTCAACCACAAAAAGTAGCGAAAAGAAAGTAGCGACTGGAAGTACAAAGAGAATTGTACAAAGCAGAAGTTCTTCTGCAGCAGGCAAAAAAACTACTGCCAAAAAGGAAAGTGTAGCAAAAACAGCTGCTAAAGTAGAAAAAAGTACGCCTAAGACTACTAGAAAAAAAGTAAGTACAGAAAGTGAAGAAAAAAATAAAAAAACAACAGCCACTAAAAAGGAGGCTGCTATTAAACGTGAAACAACAACCAAAAAGGCTACTAATAAAAAAGAAACGAAAAAAGTAGAAAAACAAGTTGATATAGAGTCAAAAGAGGAAAAGAGTGTTACTTCTAAAAAAGGAAAACATGCTTTAGAGGCAGAAGACGTGTCAAGAGTTGAGAAGGCGTTAGAAGAAGCAATCGAAAACGCAAAACAAGAAATATTAAAAAAGGCTAAAGAGGAAAACAAAATAGAAATTCCTACAATTGAAGAGCTATTGAAAAGAGCAGGAATTACAGAAACAGAAAACTTAGTAAATAAAAAGAATGAGCCTAAAAGAGAAGAGTTTTTATCTTTAGAAGATGATGAAGAATTAGAAATAGAAGAAGCAGAAGAGCTAGAAGAAGACGAAGACGAAGTCGAATATGATGACGAAGAGATAGATGACGATGAGATAGATGACGAAGATTGGGAAGAAGAGGAACTTGAAGATGAAGAAGAGGACGAGGACTTTGAAGAGGAAGACGATGATATAGAAGAGCATGATGACGAAGACTTTGAGGACGAAGAAGAGTATGATGACGAAGAAGAATACGATGATGAAGAGGAAGAGTTTGACGATGAGGATGAGGATGAGGACGAAGATGAAGAAGAACAGCCTAGAACACGTCTTCAAAGTAGAAGAGAAAGAGATATTGTAGAAATAGTTAGAAGCGAAATGAAGAAAAACAAAAAAGTAGCAGACGTAGAACTTGGAAAAATTCATACAAGAGTATTTCAGAATATCTGCTTAGCTATAGCAACAATGCTATACCTAAATTTTGTTGTTTTAGGTTTTGTTAATATTGAAAATCCTGTTTTTATTACTGATTTAAAAGTATTTAGTATTGCACTTTTAGTAATTGCAGTTGGTGTATTTGAATATGCTTACAAAAAAGATAGCGGAAGACATACAATTCACGGAATAGAAATCTTATTACTTGCATTTACCACAATGGCATTAATCTATGTTAATCTAATGTGGCAAGGAAAATTCATATATATTGTAGCTCTTATGACTTTCCTTTTTGCGATTTACTATGTAGCAAAATCTATTATTGTTTATAAAAAAATGAAAAAGCAATATTTTGTTAATGAGATGAAAAAAGTAATAAAAAGAAGATAGGAAGGAAATACATATGAATAGTATGACAGGCTTTGGAAGAGCAAAGCTAGAAAAAGAAGGAAGAGAGTATTTAGTAGAAATTCGTTCAGTTAATCATAAATATACAGATATCACAGTAAAAGCACCACGTAATCTTATGTGCTTAGAAGATAAGATTAGAAAAGCAGTTTTACAAAAAGTAGCAAGGGGAAAAATTGATGTTTTTGTTAGTTATGCTAATTATGGTACAGAAGGAAAAAACGTTATTATCAACAAAGAACTTGCTAAGGTATACATTCAAGAATTAACAGAACTTGCAGAGGAAAACGATATTCCAAGTGGACTTCGTGCAAGTGAAATTTCTAAACTTCCAGATGTCATGAATATACAATTAGAAGAAGATAGCACAGAAACAATTTGGTTAGAACTTTTAGAATGTTTGGGAAGTAGTATAGATAATTTTGTTGAAATGAGGGCATTAGAAGGGAAGAAAATTAGGCAAGATTTACAGGAGCGTTTGCAAAAAATTGCAAAGAATGTCGATGAAATTTCAAATCTTTCTACTGGACTTCTAGAAGAATATGTAGTAAAATTACAAGAAAGAATAAAAGAAATATTAAAAACAAATGTAGTAGATGAAGTAATGCTAGCACAAGAGACAGTTATTTATGCTGATAAATGTTCTATTGAAGAAGAAATAACAAGATTAAAAAGTCATATTGAACAATTTGAAAAGTTATTAGAGGAAATAGGTCCTTGTGGGAAAAAATTAGATTTCTTAGTTCAGGAAATGAATAGAGAAACCAATACCATAGGTTCAAAATCTGGAAAGCTAGAGATAACGAACTTAGTGATAGATTTAAAAACGCAAATTGAAGATATTAGAGAACAAATACAAAATATTGAGTAAATAAAGGGGAAGAGTGAAATTATGTTAGTAAAACCAACTGTATTAGATTTATTAAATAAAGTAGATAATCGTTTTGAGTTAGTTACAATGACTGCTAAAAGAGCAAGACAATTAGCAGCAGGAAGTATACCATTAACGAAAAAAGAAGAGCCATCTCCAGTGTCACTTGCTGCAGACGAAATTGATGAAGGTAAAGTAATAGCAGTAGAGGAATAATTGAGGATAAGAGGAAAAGAAGTATGAAAAAGAAACATATTATATCTTTATGTGGAGAACTAGCAAGTGGAAAAGGAACTGTATCAAGACTTCTAGCAGAAAAATTAGAGTTTGGCATTTATTGTAATGGAGATTATGCAAGAAGTTTAGCAAAAGATCTAGGAATGGATATTACAGCTTTTAATGTATATGTAAAAGAACATCCAGAAATAGATAGACAGATTGAGCAAAATGCTAGTGAATATGCGAAGGAACATGAAAATTTTGTTATAGATGCTAGACTTGGCTGGTATGTTGTCCCAGAATCTTTTAAAGTATATTTAAAAGTAGATATTAATGAGGCGGCTAGAAGAGCATTTTATGACACAAAGCGTAAATCTTCAGAAAATTTACAGTCAATAGAAGAGCAAAAGATAGATATGCAAAAACGTTATCAATTAGAAAATGAAAGATATTATAACCTATATGGTGTGAGAAAAGAAGACGAATCTAATTATGATATTGTGATTGATACAACTAATATGACAGCAGAGCAAGTAACAGATATTATTATTCAAGAATATCAAAAGTGGCTAGAACTATGAGTAGTAACAAATTAAAGCCTAGTAAGTATTTTTATAAGTTGAACATATCTTCATACAAAATACAGGAAATCTAGGAAAAATCAGAAGATTTTTTCCTAGATTTTAGTATTTTGTAATTCGATTGTATTCGGTTTGCAACTTACGTTGCTCAACTTGTCACTTAAAAAAATACTTACTAGGCTTTGAATTTGTTAAATACTACAAAGTTAAAAGGAGTGCCCATGATAGCAGAGGTTATTTTAAACAGTAACAGTAAGCAATTGAATAGAGTATTTGACTATCAAATACCAGAAGATTTAGCTTTCAAAGTGAGAATTGGAAGCCGTGTTTTGGTGCCTTTTGCTAATCGCAAAGAGCCAGAAGAAGGATTTGTAGTAAATATCAAAGAAACATCTAACTATCAAGTGAAAGATATCAAACAAGCAGATGAAACAGAGTATATAAGCAAAAAAAATATAGAACTAGCAAAATGGATAGCAAGAAGGTATTTTTGTAATATATCAGACTGCATTAAATTGATGTTACCACCAGGAACAACTACTAGAGTAATAGAAAATCGTGTGAAAGAAAAAAGTGCTTCATTTGTTTATTTAAAAAAGGATGAAGAAGAAATAGAACTAGCTATTGAAAGCAAGCAAATTAAATCAGATAAACAAATCAGGGCATTACACTTTTTAATAGAAAATGAAGGCGTGCTAGTGGCCGATTTGGAAGTATTTGCAGATGTAAGTCGAGCAGTTATCAATACATTAGTAAAAAATGGATATATCGAAATAATAGAAAAGCAAGTAGAGAGAAATCCTTTTTTACATAAGGTAATACAGACAGACAAAGATTTAGTGTTAACACAGGAACAAGAACAGGCTTATCAAGTTATTCGAGATAGCATGGAAGACTGTTTTTATTCAGAGTTTTTGCTATTTGGTGTAACTGGTTCACGGAAAAACAGAAGTATATTTGCAACTAATTGAAAAGGCGCTAAAAGAAGAAAAATCTAGCATTATGCTAGTACCAGAAATTTCTTTAACGCCACAAACAGTGGATAGATTTATTGCACGTTTTGGAGAAGAAAAAATAGCGGTATTACATAGTAAATTATCAGTTGGAGAAAGGTATGACCAGTGGAATAAAATTCGTCAGGGAAAAGCAAAGGTGGTAATTGGAGCGCGTTCAGCAATTTTTGCACCAGTAGATAATCTAGGAATTATCATTATTGATGAAGAACACGATAGTTCTTATAAGTCAGAAACAAGTCCTAGATATCATGCAAAAGAAGTGGCAAGATATCTAGCAAAAGAACATAACGTACCATTAGTATTAGGAAGTGCTACACCAGATTTAGAGTCTTATTATCATACACAGATAGAACAAACTACTCTGTTAGAGTTAACGAAAAGAGCCAATCAGGCAAGTTTACCAGAAATAGAAATTGTAGATTTAAGACAGGAATTGCAAGAAGGTAATAAATCTATGATTAGTGGAAGATTGCATCAAGCGATTAAACAAAATTTAGAAAATAAAAAACAAACTATTCTATTTTTAAATCGTAGAGGATTTTCTACTTTTGTGATGTGTAGAGAGTGTGGAAATACTATTAAGTGTAAGAATTGTAATATTACCATGACATATCATGCCAGTAGTAAAAAATTAAAATGTCATTATTGTGGATACGAAATGCCAGTGGTAACAGAATGTCCAGAATGCCATAGTGAAAATATCCGTTATTTTGGAGCAGGTACTCAAAAACTAGAAGAGCAAATACAAATG
Source organism: uncultured Clostridium sp. (assembly GCA_947388675.1). GTDB lineage: Bacteria > Bacillota > Clostridia > TANB77 > CAG-508 > CAG-273. Next base: position 4,890 of record CANDRW010000075.1, read on the forward strand.
CTTTTTCCAAAAGCAAAAACAATTAGAATGGATGTGGATACTGTTACAAAGAAAAATTCACATGAGATAATTTTAAATCAATTTAAAAATGAAAATATGGACATTTTGATTGGAACACAGATGGTGGTAAAAGGACATCATTTTCCTAATGTTACTTTGGTAGGTGTTGTTGCAGCAGATAGTAGTTTAAATATAGATGATTTTAGGGCAAATGAGAGAACGTTTCAATTATTAACGCAAGTAGCAGGAAGGGCAGGAAGAGAGAGAACCAAGGGAAGAGTTATTATTCAAACCTATAACCCAGATAACTTTAGTATAGAATGTAGTAAAAAACAAGACTATCATTTATTTTATGATACAGAGATAATGATGAGAAAACAATTGAAATATCCGCCTTTTTGCGATATAATAGTAATTGGAATTAGTACTGAAAAAGAAATGGATGGTCAAAGAATTACACAAAATTTGCATGGCTATTTAAAAAATAGAGTATTACAAGAAAATTTGGGCATTATACTATATAAAGGAATGCCATCACCAATTGATAAAATCAAAAATAAATATCGTTTTCGCATTATTATCAAATGTAAGTTTGATGATAATATGATAGAAGTTATGAAAGATGTTTTGGCACAATATCAAAATATGAAAGAAAGTAAAAATACCAATAATAGGGTTATTATAGACTTAAATCCAAATAGTTGGGCATAAAGGAAAAATCGGGAGGCAAAAATATGGCAATTAGAATGATTAGGGAAAATGGAGATGAAATATTAAGAAAGAGAGCAAGAGAAGTAGAGGAAATTAACGATAAAATTAGGCAAATATTAGAGGATATGGTAGAAACCATGCATCAATTTAATGGTGTAGGTTTAGCAGGACCACAAATAGGGATTTTGAAAAGATTAGTAGTAATTGATATTTATGATGATAATGGTCCGATTAAATTAGTAAATCCAAGAATAGTAGAGCAAAAGGGAGAACAAGAAGTAGAAGAGGGATGTTTGAGTTTTCCTAATCAATATGCTAAATTAATTAGACCTGCACAAGTTGTGGTAGAAGCACAAAATGAAAATGGTGAAACGATTAGAATTGAGGCAGAGGGACTACTTGCACAAGCACTTTCTCATGAATTAGATCATTTAGAAGGTGTCCTATTTGTAGACAAAATGATACCAGGAACTATGGAATATGCAGAGCCAGAGAAAAATTAATGTTGCAATATGATGTTAAGTGTGATATAATAGTAAATAGGTTCGTAAGAACTAAATAAATAGATAGGAGTGCATACTAAGTGAACTGGAAAGATCTTATGGAGAATTTGCTGACCAGAGGACAACTCAACCAAGGAAAGGAGGTAACCCTGTTTCTTATGAATGGTTACCAAATGAAAGGCGTGATTAAGTATGTAACAGACGGCTGGATCACCTTTGTGGAAGGTGGTAAAGAGAAAACAATTTTTTTACATGCAATTTCCACTATCGATTAAGAGGCGATGAAGTATCAAAACCTATCGAGGCCCCCTGAGATTTTTCAGGGGGCTATTATTGGTTATAATACCATGCGCTATGCGCGTGGTAAAAATAGCTTTAGCGTTGA
>CANDRW010000076.1 GCA_947388675.1 uncultured Clostridium sp.
TAGAAAACAGGATAAAGTACTTATTTTTGAAAAAACAAAAGTAACAGATGTGAAAGCTTCAAAGGAAAAGAAGTACACAGTTATTACAGAGAACGGAAAAAAGATAGTAGCGAAATATGTGGTGCTAGCAAGCCATTATCCAATTATCAACATACCAGGATACTATTTCTTAAAAATGTATCAAGAAATGTCTTACTTAATCGCAATAGAAACCAAAATGCCATTACCAAAAGGAATGTATATTACTAGTGAAAGTCCAACCGTTTCTTTTAGAGTAGCACAGAATAACGAAAAAGAATTATTGATCATAGGCGGAATGGGACATAAGACAGGAGAGAGGAAAGATGTTTCTGATAGTTATCAAAAATTAGAAGCAATTGCAAAAAAATATTATCCAGATTGTACGATTAAATATCGTTGGTGCACGGAAGATTGTATTTCACTAGATAAAATTCCATACATTGGTGAATTTTCAAATTTAATGCCTAATGTATATTTAGGGACAGGATATAAAAAGTGGGGAATGACTACCTCAAATGTAGCTGCTAATATTATTGTAGATAAAATTCTAGACAGAAAAAATCCTTATGAAGAAGTATTTACTTCTACTAGACTAGAACCAATCAAAAATCACAAAGAGTTAGGAAATATGGTAAAAGAAGTGGCAACTTCATGGACAATAGAAAAGCTAAAAATACCAGAGGAAAAATTACAAGATATTAAGCCAGGAGAAGGTGGACTAATTGAATGGGAAGACAAAAAAGTAGGTGCTTATCGTGAAGAAAGTGGCAAATTATATATTGTCAAACCAGTATGTAGCCATTTAGGGTGTGAACTAACTTGGAATAATTTAGAGAAAACTTGGGACTGTCCTTGTCATGGTTCAAGATTCACTTATAAAGGAGAGTCAATTTATGACCCAAGCATTAAAGATTTAGAAGTGGTAGAAAGGGAAGAGGAGAAGTAAGATATTTTTATAAAAATGATACAGTAAAGGAGAAGAAGAAATTAAAGGAATTTCTTAAAAGCAATGATGATAGTAGAATGGAAGTTTTTAGAAGGTGGAACAATGAAGGTTAGAACTCCTGTATGGGAAGAAAGACAAAGATTGCCAGAATATATTGTAAAAGTATTTCAAACCAAAGAAGTTATAAGAAAGCAAGAAATAATGCAAAGGAATATGGCATACTATTTTAAGAAAATATAGTGAGCAATAAAGAAGAGATAGCAAGGCTTTACTTCTTACTATTTTTTGAGTTGTTAGTAGTAATTAGTAATGTGAGAAGAGAAAACATATCAAAATATATTTTCTCTTCACTTTATATGTTAAGTATTTTATCATATTTTTTAGAATTAACATTCCAAAATTCTTTATCTATTAGTCCTTCTTTGTTTAAATAGTCTAGTAAATTATAAAAAGAAATATCTGTATAGTTTCTTTTAGAAAAATGATACAAATTAAATAAGTAATTTCTAAAACTACTATTTTGTTGCATTCTTTTGATTCTATATTCAAATATTCTAAATTCATTTTTTGTCAATATTTTTGTATTATATAAATAGCACAAATAATCAAAAAAAGCAAAAACTTTATCATATTGGGCCTCTATATCATGGTTTTCAACAAATTCTTGATTATACCAATTTCTCCATAATCAATGGAATATAAAACCAAAGAAATATCTGTATCATCACGAATTTTCAGCATTGCTTCTTTTATAAGTTCAGCTCTTTTTAGTTTGTAAGATTGTTTCCATTGAAATAATGCAAAACAACCTCCAATTATTGATATTAAAATAAATAAAATTTCATACAATGTAATCTCAGATATAATTTCCATTTTTTTAATTCTTTTCTTTTTAGTAAAAAAGAAGTAGATATTATTTCTCTACTTCTTGGTGCAGCTGGAGGGATTTGAACCCCCGACCTTCCGGTTCGTAGTCGGAACGATAGACGTTTTTTACAAATTATGGAAGTACTGAAAAATTAACAAAAAATTGTGAAAACATTGAAGCTAAAGGATTTGAAGATTTTGAGAAAAATTTAATTTAGTTTATATAGGTTTAGAAAAAATTATAATAGTTTATTTAGAAACTACCTTTAAGGGGAAATAAGGGGAAAAGAAAAAAATTTCGGGGGAAAATTCGGGGGAAAAATCAAAGAACTTTTTAAAAGGGTCAACCTATTATCATAAAAACATTGAAAATAGTGCTTTTGAGGCATTATTTTTTTTGGGGGAAAAAGAAAAGTTCTTTTGGGGAAAAGAGAAGAAAATTTTAAAGTTACAATTTTCTATTATAAAAATAATGCTGAAAAATAGCACGTTTGAAGCATTATTAAATCTCGGGGGAAAAGAAAAATATTTCGGGGGAAAAATTAGAACGTTTTTAGAAAGAGAGGTTTATATGTTATTAGCAAGTTTATTATCTAGTGGCAACTTTATAATGACAAATAAAATTCTAATAAAAGTGGTAGGAACAGATGCAGCTATTATTTTAGGAGAGTTATGTTCAGAATACGACTATTGGGAACAACGAGGTGAACTGACAGATAACGAATGGTTCTATTCAACTAGAGAGAACATCGAGAATAATACAGGTTTATCAGAATATAAACAGAGAATAGCGATAAATCAATTGATAAAAATGAAATTTATTGAAGTTAAAAGAATGGGAATTCCATGCAAAGTTTATTATAAATTAAATGAAGCTAATATTTTAGAATGTTATACTAATACACAAGAGAAATTAATAGAAGTGGCTAAAAATCCAGTAGTTAAAAATTTAGATAACAAGGGATTAAAGAATTCAAATACTAGTAGTGAAAATTTTAATGAGCAAGTTTCTCAAAATTTGGATGTAAATAATAATAATAATAATAACAATAATAACAATAATAAATACACACAAAAGGCTGACGAAGTTGAAGAGAAAATTAAGTATGCCACAAAAGTTGAACTAACAGAAAATGAATATCAAAGACTAATCAATGAACATGGTGAAGAAAAGACGAATCAATTAATAAAACAACTAGATTTATATAAAAAAGCAACTGGAAAAAGATATGAAAGCGACTATGCTGCAATTTTGTACTGGGTAATTGAACGTGTAAAAGAAATTGATAAAAACGTTATAAATAAACAGGAGAATAAAAAATTTAAAAAGCAAAAAAATAACTTCGAACAAAGAGAATATCCATCTGGATATTTTAATCAATTTATAAAAAATGGAGGGAAAAATGAAGAAAATATTTAGAAAGTATAGTGAAATGGATAATGTAAGTAAAGATGACTTACGATTATTATATGTTTATCATGTACTATCAGAAATTTGTAAGAAATACAGAAGAAGTATAGGAGGAAACGAGAAAGAAAAAATAATGCGATTAATATTAAATTGTTTAGATACTACAAATTTGTCAGTAGAATATGTTATTACTAGCATTTTAGAGATAGTAAATTGCCAAGCAATAACTATTGAAGATTTGGAAAATTTAGAGACAAATGAATTAGTAGATATTCTTTTTAATGTAGATAGCAAGCCAAAGGAAAAGGTTATGTTAGAGTTTATGAATCGAGGATACCACTGTATATTTTTAAGAAACAGAGAAAGATATTTTTTAATTTTAACAAAAGATTCCTATACTGACGTATTAACTTTTAAGAATTTTGAAGAAATTTTGAATAATTCCATAGAGCAGTTCCTATTGGAGAAAAAATTATATGGATAATTACATAAAGAAGCGAATTTTTAAAAAAATAGAATATTATCTATATAACTATGATTATATTGATATAAAAATTCAAAATGCAAAAATGGAAATATTAAATAGCGAATATAATCAAAATTATTATAAATGGTTAAAGAATCAGAGTAGTTCATTAGAAAATCAAGTAATAAAAAACATTGAGATAGAACAAAAAATATATAGGATGAAAAAATGGAAAAAGCTAATTGAAGCTATATTAAAGAGATATCAAAACACAAATATATTATATTATAATTTCATTAATCTAAAATATTTTCAAAGAGCTACTTTATATACAATACAACAAAAACTAAGATTAAATGAAGAAGAGCAAAAAGATATACAAACTAAAATAGTTCAGTATATCTTTTTTGTTGCAGTAAGAAATAAGATGTTAAGAATAGGTTAGGTAATATATAGTGAAAAAAGTAGTCTGGAACTATAATTTGGTTAGGAGGTGAATTAATAACTGGAAAAAACAAAAGAAGATAATAATATTAAACACATAGTGTCATATAGTGGAGGAAAAGATAGTACCGCAATGCTATTAAAAATGATAGAAAAAAATATGCCAATAGATGAGGTGGTGTTTTGTAAAATAATGGCTACTAAAGATATTGGGGCAGAATACCCAGAAATGTATGAATATTTAGATAAAGTCAATAAATATTTAATAAAAACTATTGGGAAAGGAATTACATATATACAATCGCCAGTAACTTTTGAAGAGCAATTCTACAAAGTGAAGCGAAAAGGAAAATATATTGGAGAAATATATGGCTTTCCATGGCTTCTAGGTGCATGGTGTAATAGCAATTTAAAAACTATAGCATTAGATAAATATTTTAAAAGTCAAGGCAAGTATATAAGTTATATAGGGATTACCTATGATGAACCAAAGCGACTAAAACGATTAGCAAAAAATGAAAAAGCTCCACTTTACGACTGGAAAATGACAGAAGCGGATTGTCTACAATATATAAAAGACAAAGGATTATATAATCCTTTGTATGACAAATACAAAAGACTAGGATGCTGGTTTTGTGTTAAGCAGGGAATAAACAATTTACGAATATTGCGTAGAGATTATCCAATATATTGGAAAATGTTATTAGAATGGCAAAAGGACAGTAAAATAAGATTTCATCCCAAATATACTGTTCAAGAACTCGAAGAGAAGTTCCGTCAAGAAGAATACTTTGAAGAACATAAAGCGAGCTAATAAAAAAACATTAAAGAAAGGAGTGGAAACTTGAAAATTTATAGAATAATATATACATGCTTTGATATAGACACTGAGGAAAAAACAGCTATAGTAAAAACATTTTTAGATGGAAAAATAGCATCAGAATACTTAAAAGAACGCATTGAAGAAATTAAAAGTAGCATTGAAGAGGAATACTTAGACTTATATAGGATAAAAGAGACGGAAACTTCTTTTGAAAGTCACTCGCGTGATAGTGCAGTAGAAAGTGCAGTGAAAATTTGGTTAGAAAAAGATGAAACTTATGATGAGATACTACTGAGAAGAAAAGAACAGCGAAATAATAAACAATGTGAAAAGGAAAAAGATTATGAAGTGTAAAAATGCATTTTTAAAACTTCTAATAGTTAGCTTTATAACAATATTCATTACATCTTCATACTTAATAATGAAAAACTTTTTGCAATTTAAAGAAAGTGAAAAAGCTACAAGAGAATTGATAGAAGAAGTAATTGAAAACGAAGAGAAAACGGAGAAACAAATAGTAAATTGGAAACAATTGACATCAATAAATAGCGATATAATTGGTTGGATTAAAATAGATGGAACAAAAATTAATTATCCAATTTTACAAGATAATAATAACCTATTTTATATTAAACATGATTATAACAAAAAGTACAATCCAAGTGGCTCGATATTTACAATAAACGAGAATCCGTTTAAAGATGATGAAACTATTATCTATGGGCATAATATGTTAAATGGAAGTATGTTCTCAAACTTAGATAGATACTTAACTGATAGTTTTCTATATTCCCATTTAAGCATAAAAATATATACTAAGACAAAAAATTACGATGGAAAAATTTTTAGTGTATATTCTACGGGAGTAATAGATGAAATTAATAACAGTAAAAATTTAAGTTTTAGTGAAAAAATTGAATATTACAAAGAAGCAAGTAAGTACACCATAGATAACATCGATGAAAATATTTCAAAAATAGTAAAATTGTCTACATGTTCATACATCAATGCAAAATCAATAAATACAGACCAAAGATACTATATTATTGCAAGTATTACTCCTGACGATTAAAAGTAGAAAGTCTAACTATTAATTGTCAATAGAAATATTAAAAAAATTTAATAT
>CANDRW010000077.1 GCA_947388675.1 uncultured Clostridium sp.
AGAACCGTCCCTTTTTCCACTTATTTTGTAATAGATAATATTTTATATTGTACTACACCTGCTGGTGCTTGCACTTCTATTGTTTGATTCTTTTTAGCTCCTAAAATAGCTGCTCCTATTGGAGATTCATTTGAAATCCTATTTTGTGCTAAATCTACTTCTGTAGAACCAACAATGGTATAGCAAACTTCTTCATTAAATTCTACATCTAATAGCTTCACTGTATTTCCTACTTGAACAGTTTTAGTATCAATTTCAGATTCATCAATAATTTTAGCATATCTTAGTTTATTTTCTAATTCTGCAATTTTTGTTTCGTTCTCTGCTTGTGCATTTTTAGCTTCATCATATTCAGAATTTTCAGATAAATCACCGTATCCTAGTGCTATTTTTATTCTGTCTGCAATCTCAGCTCTTTTCGTTGTTTTCAATTCATCTAATTCTTTTTCTAATTTGTCATATCCATCTTGTGTTAATAATACTTCTTTTTCCTCCATTAGTCTTTCCTCCTAGTATAAATTACGAATTAACAGATTCTAAAAGTTATCCTTTAGTAATTTGCAAATTCTTACAGTATAAATAAAATGATAACAGATTATTGGCTAATCTGTTATGACCGTGTACTACTATAAACAATATTTTTATTTTTGTCAAGCTTATTCTTAAAAATTTTCCTTATTGTGAAATAAAAAGTTAAGTGCAAGTCTTAGAAAGAATACTTGCATTTAGCCTGTAACTAAGTGCTTAGTGAAAGTTTTAATGCAATTTTATATTTTATATAATATAATCAATTATGTTAATATTGTCGGATGCCTTATACTTTAAGTAATCGGATGTATCATCATGGGAAATTATATGCATCTTACATTTGAAGAAAGATGTAAGATAGAAGAACTTTTAAAAAGCAAAGTTGAACTTTCTCTTACTTTTGCATTTACTTTTTCATAATTACACTTACTTTGTTAATTGACGTTTCTTATCGCAAAAAGAAATATTGGTCTCAAAAATCCTAAAGTTAGTGCACTAAATACAGTAAAAATATCACCGTATTTGCCGATTGCTTTTGTATATATTTTGTGTGCTATAATAACATCTAATACAAAACTAATCAATACACAAATTAAAAATATTCCAAATAAAATCATATTACCTTGCATATAACTCCAAAAGCAAGTTACTGCCATTACAGCATTTAATACTGCTACCATGCTCCCTAAAATTTTATATCCTGCAATTTTTCCTAATAGATATTTATTATAAAATGGTATCCATGCTGTTCCCACTGCTTTATGTTCTAAGTTTTTACTCATCTCCATAATCGCAATACTTTCAAAAACGTAAGTCATAATTTGATATATGATAATGAGTAAAAATATTGCAAGAAAAATATAAAAAATTGCTGATAATATTCCCATTAAAAGTATAACACTAATTCCTCCCATATTACTTTCTCCTTTTACTTGAATGTACTACTATTATTTAAAACCGTTGTGCTATAAATAAACAATATATCTTGGTCTTTAAACTCTATATAATTTCCGATATCCTTACTTCTCATATATCTAATATCTACTAAAGTAATTTTAGAATAAGCCTCTGTAAATAAAGGAACTAAACTACTAGCAAAAGAATCTCTAAATACTATTAGCTCTTTTCCTTCCTCTCCTTTTGGATTGGTTATGGTAATTAGTGGTGTAGGACCTGATAAATAAATATCATACTTGTCATTGCTAGTTAGTTTTTCTTTGTTATATATTTTAGTTTCTTTTTTATTTTCATAGTTATATACGGTTGCATTTTCTATTATTTCATTTGTACTAATACAAATCTTATCCTTTGCTGTTTTGACTGCCAACTGTCCTGCATATACTCCATCAAATCCAATTACATCTTGTCTTGTATAATCAGTATGAATTCTATCTTTAAAATTCATTTTTGTGCTAATTCTATCTACCACTTTTTGCAAACTTTCTTGCTTCCAATGAATATCTGTTACATAATAGTCTTGTAATTGTAAGCAATCAAAGATAGATATATATTCCATCTGATTTAAGTTTTGTGCCATCATTGCTTCCATTTTTTCATAGTCTATACCAATGTATTCTTCTCTGCTAACAAAGTAGTTCTTATCTGGGACAATCGTATAGTAGCATTTCATACCCTGTAAATAGTCATTTTGAATAGCATTTATTTTATTAGTTGCGTTAGATATAGATACTTCATTTAGTGGATATTCTATTTTAATCAAACTATCTTGATATAGATAAATATTATGATTGTCTTTCTTTCTAAACACATCCAACTCTAAAGCTGCTTTTAGCTTTCTAAAGTCTTCCCTTTTTATCATTTGGTCTGTACTGTATTTATCAAAATCTTGTCCCAAACTGCCATCTAATAACTTCTTTACTGTTATTTTTGGAAACTGTGCAAGTTTTCTTCGTTCTGCATAAGATATTTCTATATCTTTGGTACATAAGTTGATGACAAAAAATAATACTAGCACTAGTAAAAATGTAAAGGTCACTACTACATTTTTTGTTTTATCTGACATAACTTTCTCCTTAAAATCTAAAATACAAAAATGGGTTATAGGAATTATCTACTAAGTAAGCTGTCACAAATATTAATAAACAAATTAATACAATTGGCTCTAAAAAGTTTATTACCTTCCTTATTTTTGCTTTCTCTTTTAATTGACTAATCTTGTTTTTCAAAAATGGTGTTGCACCAATTAATCCAAGTACAAGAATTACAAAGTAACTTTTTAAATAATACAAAGTATAGGAATTCATCACAGCTTCTCCGTTTGCTCCAAATAGTCCTCCTATTTGTGCAAATGCTTGTCCTATATCATTACCATTAAAAATAATAAAGCTTATCATGACAATAAATAGTACATAAATATGTTGAAATATCTTTGGTATCTTTTCTAATATCTTTAATAAAAACGTCTTTTCAATAATTAATAAAACTCCAAATAATAATCCCCATAGAATAAATGTCCAATTAGCCCCATGCCATAAACCTGTTAGCATCCATACAATAAAAATATTGCGAATGAGTTTTACTTTTCCTACTCGATTTCCACCAAGTGGAATATACACATAATCTCTAAACCATTGGCTAAGTGAAATATGCCATCTTCTCCAAAATTCTGTAATGCTTTTTGAAATATATGGATAATTAAAATTCTCCAAGAAGTCGAAGCCCAGCATCTTCCCTAGCCCTATTGCCATATCGGAATAAGCAGAAAAGTCAAAGTAAATTTGAAGACTAAAGGCAATTCCATAAATCCAATAAAATACTATACTCTTCTCATCTGTTGCTAAAAAGATTTGGCATAGTTCGCCTAAACTATTAGCAATTAGTACTTTTTTAGAAAGTCCTACTATAAATCTTCTAATTCCCAAAGAAAACTTTTCAAAGGTATGTTCTCTTTTGGTAAGTTCTTTTTCTACATCTGTATATCGTACAATTGGACCTGCTATTAATTGTGGGAATAATGACACATAGGTTGCTAGTTTAATCAAACTCCTTTGTGCAGCCACTTTTCCGTTATAGATATCTATAATATAGCTTAATACTTGAAAAGTATAAAAAGAAATTCCAATTGGCAGTGCTAAATTTAATAATGCTATTTTTGTACCAAACACTCCATTAAAATTAGCAATCATAAAGTCTGAATATTTAAATACAATAAGAGCACCTAAGCTAATGATAACAGATGTAGTTAAAAATATCTTTTTCTGTTTTGGATATTTTTCCATCAAAATTCCGGTGTATATAAGCAGATAATATTGATCCAATCATCACCAATATATAAATAGGCTCCCCATAGAAGTAAAACAATAGGGAGCTTATTAGTAATATTGTATTTTTGTATTTTGTTGGTACTGCTAAATATAGAATTAATACACACGGTAAAAAATAATATAAAAAGCTAATACTTGAAAAAAGCACAATTTCCTCCTAAATTTCTTCTGTTTTTTGTAGTTCTTTTCCTACTTTTCCGTCTACTGCACTTTTGAATTCATCATATACAGGTTTTGCCCACTCATCACTTGCCATTACTAAAAAGATAACGTTTTCATGGTTTGTAACATATACTTTTTCTGCTGTTACACAAATCCATTTTCTTGTGTCAATATTGTCAAGCATTTCTTGTTTCATTTTCTCAACATCTGCACCTTTAGCAGTTTTTACAAATACTGCTGAATATGCTTGTGAGCTCATCATAGGCTCTGATAGCACAAGTGCTTCTACATTTTGTGTTGATTGTAAACCTGTTGCTGCTTTTACTGCTAGTTCATCTGTCACATCAATTTCTCTTGTTTCAATAGATGGAAGCTTGTCCCCTAATTTTGTATAAATGCTGTTTAATGTGTCTTGCATTTCTTGTGTTGTTTGCATTTTTGCATTAGTGGTTTCTCCTCCATTCTCCTTATTTTTTCCACTTACCATTACAATTCCAACAACAACTAATGCAATGATAGCAATTGCTACTACTCCAATGATAACTTTTTTCATAATTTTTCTTCCTTTCTTTCATAGTTTTGTCCATATTATCATATTTTATGTATTTTGTATAGAGGTTATTTATTTTTTTGAAATACTGCACAAATACCATTCCAAATCCCCTTAAATACATTACCTATAGTATCTATTACTGCCTGAATAATAGAATTGGAATTGTAAAAATCCATGATTAATTTATTGGTTAGCGGAAAAAACCATAAAATAGCGCAAATGACAATAATAATAAAAATGGTAATCATCAAATCTCTGAATCTTTTCCATGTCCACTTATACTTGATTTTATACCCTAAACTTCTTAAATATCCTTCATACGCTTGCTGATATCTTTGTTCATACTGTTCTTGCATTTGCCTTTGTCTTTCTTGTTCTTCTCTTCTTTCCTGATACTGTCTTTTTAAAGCTTCTCTATACTCCTTCTCTGACATTGGCTTTGTTTGAGTTTGGTAAGGCTGTCTATATTGATTTTGGTTGTACTCTGACTTTGATTGTTTTTGTACTTCTTCTTTGCTTCTTTCTTGTGCTAGCTTTAAATCATATTCTTTCCTTTTTTCTTCATCACTTAATACTTCATATGCCTCATTAATTTGCTTCATTTTCTTTTCCGCTTCTTGCTTATCTCCTTCAGCTTGCAAATCAGGATGATATTTTTTAGCTAGTACTTTATATGCTTTCTCAACAATTTCTTTTGAAGCATTTTCACTCACTTCTAGTATTTCATATAGTGTTTTCATCTTTTTCTTTCCTTTATTTTTTCTTATCACTCTTAGTATACCATTTTTCTTTCAAAAAGAATAGTATTTTAAAATACTTTGTGTTATAATTCAGTCAGCCGTGTGAAGCAAAGCGAATTACGGATGATTGATACAATTGCCGTAAGGCAATTGTATTCCTTAGAAAAGCCTTAAAGGAGTGAAAAAACGTGAAATTAACACAAGACGGAGAAGTTTTAGCAGAAAACAAAGTATTAATTTTATATATTTTAAATAAATTAGAAAATCCAATTACCAATGATGGACTACTCAGATTAGTTCTATCTGTCATGGATATGAACTATTTTTATTTTCAACAATTTTTATTGGATTTATTAGAAAATCAATATATTGCTCGATTTGATATAGATGGAAAACATACCTATTCTATTACAGAAAAAGGTCAAGAGGCTTTAGAATTAACACTTGATATGTTACCTGGTATTATGAAACTAAAAGTAGATACTAGCTTTCAGAGCGAACTTACCTCTACTGCAGAAGAAGAATCTATTGTAGCTGAATTTACTCCTAGAAGTGAAAATGATTATACTGTAACTTGTAAAATTAATGAAAATAACACTTGTATTTTTGAAGTTAGTGTTTTTGCTGGTTCTCGTGAAGAAGCGAAAAAAATAGTAGATAACTGGAAAGAAAATGCTTACCGTATCTACCCTGAAATTTTAAATTCATTGAATAAATGATGGAAATCGGGACGGTTCTCTTTTCCAACTTCTAATAAAGTTGGAAAAGAGAACCGT
>CANDRW010000078.1 GCA_947388675.1 uncultured Clostridium sp.
GAATTTTCGCGAATATTATTAAGCAACACGGGTTGTAAATTGTCGCACTGGGGACGTTAGTTTGTGCGACATTTAGGAAAAAAATGGAAGAATGTCGTACGAGGGGACAGATGTCGCACAAACTAACGTCCCCAGTGCAACAATTGAGGGAGCATATGATATATAATCCAATTAGTGTTACAGAATTGAATAAATATATAAAAGGAAAGTTTGAAGAAGACGAATATTTTGCGAATGTGTTAGTAGAAGGAGAGATTTCTAATTATAAACATCATTATACAGGACATTTATACTTTACCTTGAAAGATGAAAATTCTTTGATTAAATGTATTATGTTTAAAACCTATACAGGTCATTTAGATTTTGAACCAAAAGACGGAATGAAAGTTATGATTTTAGGTAGTGTTTCTGTTTTTGAAAGAGATGGAACCTATCAGCTATATGCAAAAGCAATGAAGCAGGAAGGAATGGTAGGAGATTTACGAGCTGCTTATGAAGAACTGAAACAAAAACTAGAAAAAGAAGGACTTTTTGAGACCGCACATAAAAAGCAAATACCTACTTATCCAAAGGTTATTGGAGTTTTAACTTCTAATACAGGAGCAGTTATTCGTGATATTATTAATGTTTCCACAAGAAGAAATCCGAATGTAGTCATTAAACTATTTCCAGTACCTGTGCAAGGTGAAGGAGCAGCAGAAAAGATTGCAAAGGGAATAGAATTTATGAATGAGAACAAGCTAGCAGATGTACTTATTGTTGCTAGAGGTGGAGGTTCTTTAGAAGATTTATGGCCGTTTAATGAAGAAGTTGTGGCAAGAGCCATTTATACATCAGATTTGCCAGTGATTTCAGCAGTAGGTCATGAAACAGACTTTACCATTTCGGACTTTGTAGCGGACTTAAGAGCACCTACACCATCAGCGGCAGCAGAACTTGCTGTACCAGATATAGCAGAGCTACAATTAAAAATAGAAGGATATCAAAATCGATATAAGCAAGCACTCCTTAGAAAAGTACAATTGATGAAATTACGTTATGAAAAATGTATGCAAAGTAGAGTATTTACTGAACCATTGCAAAAAATTAATGAACAATATATGATTATGGATATGAAACTAAAAACAATGGAGCATAGTATTTTACAAAAGTTACAGCTAGAAAAAGCAAATTTTCAAAAGCTTGTATTACAATTAGATACATTAAGCCCATTAAAAACATTAGCAAGAGGGTATGGAATTGTATATAAACAAGGAGAACGAGTAAAAAGCGTTGTAGATTTAAAGGAAAAAGACGAGATTTCTATTCGTCTGCAAGATGGAGAGGCAAAAGCAATAATTGTAGAAAAGAACTAGAAGAATAAAAGGAAGGAGAAATATCAGTTAGCTAAAAATTGATATAAATGAAAAGTATGAGTAAAGCAACTAAAAATATTCTTATTTTAATCATAATAGGTTTATTAATATTAGGAATTTCCATAGCGGTGTATAGCCATTTTAAGACAGAGCCAATGGATGCTAATACTAGCAAAGAAAATATTTTAGATGATGCTAATAGTGGTTTAGAAAATTTTATTAATGATATTTTTGATGAAAATGATATAGGAAATGAAACAAATACCACTGAAAAAGGAAATGTGCAAGCAAATAATACACAAACTAGTAGCAAGCCAGAAAACTCTGGTAATACTTCTAACAATAATCAAATTACTCCTGGAGAGCAAAAAGCTTTAGAACTTGCAAAAGATACATGGAAAAAAGAATGGGGTAATTTAGATGATGTGTCTTTTAACAATGAAAGCATTCAAGGTGATGGAAAATATATTGTTTCTGTGAATGATAGTAAAACCACAAGAGTAATCCGTAGATATGTAATAGATACAATCACAGGAGTAGTAGAAGAGCAATAAGTGGGAGGAAGGAAAAATGGGAAGTAAGGAATTACCTTTTGAAGAAGCAATGAAACAATTAGAAGCTGTAGCAACAAAATTAGAAAAAGGTGACTTGAGTTTAGATGAATCAGTAACTACATTTGAAGAAGGTATGAAATTGTCAAAACAATGTAGTAAACTATTAGAAAGTGCAGAAAAAAGAATTACTGTTTTATTAAAAGATGGTGACAAGATTAAAGAAGAAAATTTTATACAGGAAGAGGAATAAAAGAAAATGCAGGGGATTATGACTTTTATTAGAGAATATAGATATATTCTGGTACCATTTGGAGTATGGTTTGGGATACAACTATTTAAACTATTGTATGATATAGTAAAAGAAAAGAAATTTAATTTTAAAAGAATTATGCAAGCAGGAGGAATGCCTAGTTCTCATTCAGCAGTAGTTGTAGTATTAACTACTATGATAGCAAAAGCAGAGGGGTTAACATCTCCTTTGTTTGGTGTAGCTCTCATTTTTTCTTTTGTTGTTATGTATGATGCAGCTGGTGTAAGAAGAGCAGCAGGAAAACAAGCCAAATTATTAAATAAGATAGTGGAGACACCAGGCTTAAGTGGAGTAGAAGTTTCGGAAAGATTAGTAGAAGTTTTAGGACATACACCTATACAAGTTATTGTGGGGGCAGTTATTGGGTTAATTGTAGGTCTTATTATTTAGTTTGTAATTCGATTTAATAGACTTTTTATGAATTAGTTATAATGGGTATTAAGTCATTTGTCCTTGCTGTACGTTGTTCTTCTTATGCACAGAAAAACTTCGTTTTTCGTGCAAATAGAAGAAGACAACGTAAGGTACTCGCAAGCTCGTCTTGCGTAGACAGCATTACCTTAATACCATTATCACTAATTTTATATATAAAAGCAGAATTTAATATAATAGGAGGAACCTTAAATGGAAGATGTAGAAATTGCAAGAAACACGAAATTAGAGAGAATTTCAAAAATAGCACAAGATTTAGGAATTCAAGAAGAAGAACTAGAGCAATATGGAAAGTACAAGGCTAAGATTTCTCCAGAGGTATATCAAAGATTAGAAAATAAAGAAAATGGAAAATTAATTTTAGTGACAGCAATTAATCCTACTCCTTTAGGAGAAGGAAAAACAACTATGGCAATTGGACTAGCTGATGGGCTAAGAAAAATTGGAAAAAAAGCAGTTCTTGCTTTAAGAGAGCCTTCACTAGGTCCTGTATTTGGAATTAAAGGTGGAGCAACTGGTGGTGGGCATAGTCAAATAGCACCAATGGAAGATATTAATTTGCATTTCACAGGTGACATTCATGCCATTACTTCAGCAAATAACCTACTTTCTGCTATGATAGATAATCATATCTATTTTGGAAACGAATTAGGTTTTGATAGAGTGGTATGGAAAAGATGTGTAGACTTAAATGATAGACAACTAAGAAAAGTAGATACAGGATTATCAGAAGAAAAAAATATTGTGCCAAGAATGGATGGGTTTGATATTTCAGTTGCTTCTGAAATTATGGCGATTTTCTGCTTAGCTACAGATATAGAAGATTTAAAAAGAAGAATAGGAAATATTATTGTTGGTTATACCAAAGAGAATAAACCAATTACGGCAAGAGATTTAAAAGCAGAAGGTAGTATGACTGTTTTACTAAAAGATGCGTTGAACCCTAATTTAGTACAAACCTTAGAAAAAACACCAGCTATTGTTCATGGGGGACCGTTTGCCAATATTGCTCATGGATGTAATAGTGTGATTGCTACGAAACTTGCTTTGAAATTAGGCGATTATGTCATTACAGAGGCAGGATTTGGAGCAGATTTAGGAGCAGAGAAATTCTTAGATATTAAGTGTAGGAAAGCTAATTTAAAACCAGATGCAGTTGTGTGTGTAGCAACCGTGAAAGCTTTAAAATATCATGGCGGAATGCCAAAAGAGGAATTAAACCAAGAGAGTATAGCATATTTGGAAAAAGGATTTGAGAATTTAGAAAGACATGTAGACAATTTGAAAAATCGTTATGGTTTAAATGTGGTAGTGGCAATTAATAAGTATGCACAAGATACCAAAGCAGAAGTAGAATTTTTACAAAATAAATTACAAGAAAAGGGAATAGAGCTAAGCTTAGTAGAGAGCTGGGAAAAAGGCGGAGATGGTGCTACTGATTTAGCAAGGCAAATTGTTAACTTAGCGGAAGAAAAAGAAGATTTCAAATTTGCTTATGAATTACAAGATAGTATAGAAAATAAAATAAAGAAGGTTGCGCAAAAAGTATATGGAGCACAAGACGTAGAATATACAGAGGAAGCTAAAAAACATATTGCAGAAATTGAAAAATTAGGATATGGTAATTTGCCAGTGTGCATTGCAAAAACACAATACTCTTTCTCTGATGATCCTAAAAATTTAGAATGTAAAGAACCATTTTATATTCATGTACAAGATGTAGTATTAAGAGCAGGTGCAGAGTTCGTAGTGGTATTAACAGGAAAAATTATGACAATGCCAGGACTTCCAAAAGTACCAGCTGCTGAAAAAATTGATTTGGATGAGAACAATAATATCATAGGTATCTTTTAGTCATAATAATTCTTTTGTTTGTTGATAAATATGAATAAATGTACCAATTCTGGTTAAAATACACATAGAAGATTTTAACAGAAAGTGGTGTATTTTTATGTTCAAAAAAATAGCAAAGAATAAAAGAAGCATGTGGGCAATGATAATGGTAACTTTAGCATTTAGTTTATTCTTTTCTTACCATATATTTGTCAGAAATAGTCAAGCAGAGGCATTATCTAAATATGGTTCTAGAGGCGATGAAGTAAGACAAATCCAAACAAAACTAAAAAGATGGGGATACTATAAAGGAAATGTAGATGGGATTTATGGTAGTCAGACACAAGCAGCAGTTAGATGGTTTCAGTCTAAAAATGGCTTGACAGTAGATGGAATTGCAGGAAAAAACACTTTAAAGGCAATGGGAATTATGAATTCAAGTAATAGTTCTAGTTCAGGTGCAACAACATCTAATGATTTGAATTTATTAGCAAGACTTGTTTATGGAGAAGCAAGAGGAGAACCATATTCTGGGCAGGTTGCTGTTGCAGCAGTTGTATTAAATCGTGTTAGAAGTAGTTCATTTCCAAACTCTGTATCAGGAGTTATTTATCAAAAAGGAGCTTTTGATGTAGTATCAGATGGACAAATTAATTTAACACCAAATGATACAGCAAGAAAAGCGGCTCAAGATGCATTAAATGGTTGGGATCCAACTTATGGAGCAATTTACTATTTTAACCCGAGTACTGCAACTAATAAATGGATTTGGTCAAGACCAATGACAGTAACTATTGGTAGACATAGATTTTGTAAATAAGAATATTTTATAGTAAATAAAAAAGAAACCGAGATTTTAATTTGTAATCTTAGTTTCTTTTTTATTCGTCTTCAAAATCTGTGTTTTTAAAAATGGGATCCATAAAGAAATCCTGTAAACTAATATTAAGACCTCTACAAATTCTTAAAAGTGTTACAGTAGAAATATTGGTTTTAGGTCTTACTTTTAAATTGGCAAGAGTAGACTGTGTAATTCCACATATGGTACAAAGTTTATTTATGGTAATATTTTGTTCTTTACATAAATTATTAATTCTTGTTTCAATAGCATCTTTTAAATACATCTAAAAACTCCATTCATTCCTATTTTTCCCCATTATATAAAAATATATTCCAAAAGATTAACTCTATAGAGTTGACAAATAAGAAAAATAAGATTATACTCTAAGCGTAAAACAAAATGTTTTAAGATGTGAAATAACAAAAGAAAGGAAAAGGTAAAAAAGATGAAAAATACAAAAAAATTAAAACAAGTTTTAGTAACAAGTACCTTGTTATTAGGTATGTTAACTCTAAGCGGAAGCGCAAGCAAAGCAGCCTTACAGGCAAATCCAACAACACATAGCAAAGGAAAAAAAGCAACAGGAGCTAGCTGGATACAAAGCATCAGAGAAATGGAAGCAAGTGGACAGACAATGGGGTTAAATGAGACGATAAATACAAGTACATTAGTTG
>CANDRW010000079.1 GCA_947388675.1 uncultured Clostridium sp.
CAAAAGAATTAAGAGAAGCAGAAGAAAAGTTAGAAAATCAAGCAGAACAACAAGAGTATGAGCTTGCCAAAAGAGTATATTCATTTGTTAAGCCATCAGACTTATATAATTATCCAGATGATACAGCAGCTTTAAACACAGATGAAGAAAATATTGAAATAGTAAAATCAGATATAAGTGATACAAGAAATGTAAATGACTATGTTAATGCTTTAAATAAAATAAGAGAAAATATTGAAGATACAGATTCACAAAAACATGAACTAGATGTAATAATATCAATATTAGAGAAAAGAGTTCCACATTATGAATATCATTTAGGAGATACTGTTTATATTGGTGCAGATAAGTATGAAATTGCAGGAATAAAAGACAACATTGTAACTTTAATTGACACAAAATTTCCAATACTTAATAAGCAAATGAGATTTGATGAATTTGAAAGAAAAGTCAAAGATAATTATTCAAATGACCATTTAATAGTAAAAGAGCAAGAAGAAAATATAGCAGATGTAAAAAAAGATAACTCATCAGAAATAAATGTTGATAAAAAACAGACATTAGAACAAGAAACTCAAAAAGCAGAAACACAAGCAGAAAATGAACAACAAGTTGAGCAAGAGAAGCCATATAAAGTAGGACAAGAAGTTTATTTGGAATCTGATAGAAAATATAAAATTGATACAATAGATTTAGAGCATGATAAGATAAGCCTATTAGATTTATCAATAAACTATCCTATTTTTAGAGAAGAAAGTATCTTAACTTTTGAAAACCTATATAATCAAAATGAGAGAAATTTCCCTAAACAAGATATTAAGCCTAATTTTGTAAGAACTAAAAACAAAATCCAAGACTTTGTATTGCATCCAGAAGTAGCAGTAGAAAATAGAAACAATTATAAAATTACTGATAATGATTTAGGAATAGGGACATCTAGAGAAAAGTTTGAAAGAAACATTGCAGCGATTAGAGTATTGAAAAAGTGCGAGCAAGAAGATAGGTATGCGACTCCAGAAGAACAAGAAATAATGAGCAAATATGTTGGATGGGGTGGCTTGCAACAAGCATTTAAGGAAGATGACAGTAGTTGGGCAAATGAAAATAAAATACTAAAAGAACTATTAAATGACGAAGAATATAAAAATGCTAGAGCTTCTGTACTAACAGCATTTTATACACCACCTATTGTAATCAATTCAATGTATGAAATACTACAAAATATGGGATTAAAAGAAGCAAACATATTAGAGCCATCATGTGGTGTTGGAAATTTCTTTGGAATGCTACCAACAGAATTAGAAAAATGCAAAATGTATGGAGTAGAGCTAGATTCTATATCTGGAAGAATAGCAGGACAACTATATCAAAAATCTACAATAGCAGTAAATGCCTATGAAAAAGTAGAGTTACCAGATAGCTTTTTTGATGTAGCAGTTCGGCAATGTGCCATTTGATGAATATAAGCCAAACGATAAACGATATAATAAAAATAAATTTTTAACACATGACTACTTTTTCGCAAAAACATTGGACAAAGTTAGACCACGGAGGGGTTATTGCATTTATTACCTCAAAAGGAACAATGGACAAAAAGAATTCAGAAGTTAGAAAATATATTGCACAAAGAGCAGAATTGTTAGGAGCAATAAGGTTACCAAACAACACATTTACTAAAAATGCAGGAACAAAAGTAACTTCAGATATACTATTCTTGAAAAAAAGAGAAAATATGACAGATATTATGCCAGATTGGGTTTATTTAGATACTGACAAAAATGGTATTACAATGAATAAATATTTTGTCGATAATCCAGATATGATATTAGGAACAATGGCAACAGAGCCTACGCAATTTGGCAGACCAGATTCTACTTGTAAACCTTATGAAGGAATAGAATTAAAAACTTTATTAGATGAAGCTAAAGAAAAGATAACAGGAGAAATTACAGAATACGAAATAGGAGATATTGAAGAAAGAGAAGAAACAATGCTCCCAGCAGATCCTTCTGTAAAAAACTTTTCTTATACCATTATTGATGGAAAAGTATATTTTAGAGAAAATAGTGTAATGGCAGAACAAGACTTGCCAATTACTACAATAAGCAGAATAAAAGGAATGATAGAACTTCGTGATTGTGTAAGAGATTTAATAGATTTACAAACAGAAGATTATCCAGAAGAAAACATTAAAGTAGCACAAGCAAAATTGAATAGAATGTATGACAACTATGTTAAAAAATATGGAATTATCAATAGTAGAGGAAATCGTTTAGCTTTTGAAGCCGACAGTAGCTATTATTTATTGTGTTCATTAGAAGTAATGGATAGTGAGGGTAGGTTTGTAAGAAAAGCAGATATGTTCTCAAAAAGAACTATAAAAGCATATAAGGAAATAACAAGTGTTGACACAGCAAATGAAGCACTTATTGTTTCACTTTCAGAAAAAGCATCTGTTGATTTAGAGTATATGGCAAAACTTACAAACAAGACACAAGAAGAATTAGTAAAAGAGTTAGATGGAATAATCTATAAACTTCCTATGGAAAATAATAGATATGTAACAAGTGATGAATATCTTTCTGGAAATATAAGAGAAAAATTAAAAATGGCAGAAGCATCAGTCGGTATGCACCCAGAATTTGCAACTAATATAGAAGCATTAAAAAAAGTAATGCCGAAAGATTTAACAGCAAATGAAATTGGAATAAAATTAGGTGCAACATGGATACCGACAGATATTATAGACAGTTTTATGTATGAATTGTTAGAAACTCCAAATCATGCACAATGGCAAATGAAAGTAAAATTTAGTGAATATAATTCGCAATGGTATATAACCAATAAAAACTATGACTATTCAAATGTAAAAGCAAATAAAACCTATGGAACAAATAGAGTAAATGCTTATGAAATTATTGAAAAAACATTGAATTTGAAAGATGTAAAAATATTTGATACAGAAACAAATGCAGATGGAAACAAAGTAAGAGTATTTAATGCAAAAGAAACAGCTATTGCACAGGCAAAACAAGACCAAATCAAGCAAGCATTTGAAGATTGGATTTTTAATGATGTAGAAAGAAGAGAGCGATTAGTAAGGCTATATAATGACAGATTCAATAGTATTCGTCCTCGTGAATATGATGGAAGTCATTTGAATTTTGTAGGTATGAATCCAGAGATAAAATTAAGAACGCACCAACAAAATGCCATTGCCCATATTTTATATGGAAGAAATACACTGTTAGCACATGAAGTAGGAGCAGGAAAGACTTTTGAAATGGTTGCTCGGTGCTATGGAGAGTAAAAGACTTGGACTTTGTAACAAGTCTATTTTTGTTGTTCCAAATCACATTATTGAACAATTTGCAGCCGAATTTCTACAATTATATCCATCAGCAAATATTATGGTGGCGACAAAAAAAGACTTTGCAACAGCTAATAGAAAAAAGTTTTGTTCTCGTATTGCTACTGGAGATTTTGATGCAGTAATCATACGGACATTCGCAGTTTGAAAAAATCCCTATGTCAATCGAAAGACAGCAACAGCTAATTGAAAAGCAAATTGCAGATATTATAGCAGGAATAGCACAAGCTAAAAGAGATAAGGCAGAAAACTTTACTATAAAACAAATGGAAAAAACAAGAAAAGGTTTGGAAAGCAAACTTGAAAAACTAAACTCACAAGCAAGAAAAGATGATGTAATCAATTTTGAACAGTTAGGAATAGATAAGATTTTCGTAGATGAAGCTCATAATTACAAGAACTTATTTTTATATACTAAAATGAACAATGTAGGTGGAATTTCACAAACAGATGCACAAAAAAGTAGTGATTTATATATGAAATGCCGTTACATGGATGAGATAACAGAGGGCAGAGGAGTAGTATTTGCAACAGGTACACCTGTAAGTAACTCAATGGTAGAGTTATACACTATGCAACGATATTTACAATATAATGATTTAAGAAAAATGGGACTTGAACATTTTGATAATTGGGCAAGTATTTTTGGAGAAACAGTAACAGCTATGGAACTTTCGCCAGAACGGAACAAGTTATAGAAGTAAAACAAGATTCTCGAAATTTCATAACTTGCCAGAGCTAATGAGCCTATTTAAAGAAGTTGCAGACATACAGACTGCTGATACTTTGAATTTGCCAACACCAGAAGTAGTAAGGCATGACGAAATAGTAAAACCTAGTCAAATGCAGCAAGATATGGTTGCAGAGTTAGGAGAAAGAGCAGAAGCTATTAGAAAAGGTAGTGTGGATCCTAGCGAAGATAATATGTTGAAGATTACCAATGAGGGTAGAAAACTTGCATTAGACCAAAGACTTATGAACGAAATGCTAGAAGATAATGAAAATGGAAAAGTTGGAGTATGTGCAAATAATATCTATAAAATATGGGAAGAAAATAAAGAGCAAAAACTAACACAATTAGTGTTCTGTGATTTATCAACACCAAAGCAATTTGAAGAAAAATTTGATGATGAGGGCAATTATGTATTTACTGATGTTTATAATGATTTAAGAAGAAAGCTAGTATTAAAAGGTATTCCTCGTGAAGAGATAGCCTTTATACATGAAGCAGATAATGAAACTAAAAAGAAAGAATTATTTGCAAAAGTAAGAAAAGGCGAAATTAGAGTGTTAATGGGAAGTACAAGCAAAATGGGAGCAGGCACGAATGTTCAAGATAAAATAATAGCATTGCACCATTTAGACACACCATATAGACCTGCTGACCTAACACAGAGAAATGGTAGAGGAGTAAGACAAGGAAATCAAAATAAACAAGTTCATATATATACCTATGTAACAGAAAAGACATTTGATGCTTACTTATTTCAAATGTTAGAGAGAAAGCAAGGCTTTATTTCACAAATAATGACCTCAAAGACTCCAGATAGAACAGCAGATGATATAGATGAAACAGCATTAAGTTATGGAGAAATTAAGGCTTTAGCAACAGGAAATAAATATATACTAGAAAAGACACAGTTAGATTCAGAAGTTGCAAAATTGAAAATTGTAAGACAAAGTTATCAAAGTCAAATTTACGATTTAGAAGATAAAATCGCAAGATCGTATCCAAATCAAATAAAAGAGATACAAGAAAAGGTAGATGCACTAGAAGCAGATGTTAAGCAGCTAGAAGATAACACAATACCAAATGAAGATGGATTTTCTAAAATGATACTTAAAGGAATTGAATATACTGATAAAGAGCAAGCAGGAAAGGCAATACTAGAATTTTGCAAATCAAAATCAAATCCAGATATTGAAGATATAGGAGAATATAGGGGATTTAGATTAGAACTTGGTTTTAATTCAGTAGAAAAACAATTTACTATGACTATGAGAAATAAATATAGTTATAATATTTTTCTAGGTAGTGATACCTTTGGGAATATCACAAGAATAAATAATGCACTAGAAGCAATAAAAGATAAGATTCCAGATGCAAAGTTAAGAATAGAAGATATTGAAAAGCAACTTGAAACAGCCAAAATAGAAGTTGAAAAGCCATTTCCAAAAGAAGAAGAACTAAAAGAAAAAATGAAAAAACTCGAAGAATTAAATATTTTATTAAAGCTAGATGAAAAAGAAAAACAAGTATTAGACACATCAAATGATGAGATAGAAGATAATGAAAAAGATAAAGACAAAGACCATGAAAGGCAATAGAAATGCAAAGAAGATATTAAAAAGTTAGTATCTTCTTGTATCTTTTTATAAAA
>CANDRW010000080.1 GCA_947388675.1 uncultured Clostridium sp.
GACACTAACAATAGGCTGACACTAAACACTTTCTAATGCAAGTTTAATCATATCGTTTAAAGATTTTTCCCTTTCTTCTGAGGTACTTTCTTGTTGCTTATAATAAGAATCAACAACTGTAAGTAAACAAGCAGCATCTTTTTTGAAATAGTCAGCCATATAAAACAAAGCAAAAGCTTCCATTTCACAAGCAATAATATTTAAGTCTTTTGGGAAACGATTAATAAAGGCAGGGATATCTTCTAGATAACCATCAAAACATTCGTTACATAAGGTATTTCCTTTGACATATGGCATATTAATTTCAGCTGCTGTTTTTTCAAGCTTAGCATTTAAACTTTTGCTAGCACTTGCAATATTGCAGTCTTTTTCATTCCAAGAAAAAGCAAAGTTAGCTTCTGTATAAGATTTGTCTACTAAAATAGTATCAAATAAGTTTAAATCATTGTTATAAGCTCCGCAGGAACCAATACGAATAATTCTTTCAACATCATAAAATTTGAATAATTCATAAGAGTAAATTCCCATACTAGGCATTCCCATTCCAGAAGAAAAGACTGTTACTTCCTTTCCATGATAAGTACCTGTATAGGCAAGCATATTTCTTACAGTGTTAACTAAACGGGCATTTTCTAAGAAATTTTCAGCAATGTATTTAGCGCGTAGGGGATCTCCTGGCATTAATACTGTTTTTGCAATATCTTCTTTTTTAGCGTTACAATGAATTGACATTTTTATTTCCTCCTAAATTTAATTTTTTTCTAAGGAATACAACTTCGCTATGCTACGCATAAGTCATCTGTAACTTACTTTGTTCATATAGCTAACTTGACTTCGTTCACACAGCTAACATAATTATATACTGAAAAATTTATCTTGACAAGTTATTTCGATTAATGATAATATTAATAACGTAATAGATTTAAAAAAAACCGCATTTTTCGGTGACTTTTTTAAATCTATTTTTCTTAATTCTAGGAAAGCGCGATAGTACTTGACGTAGAAATAAGTTATGGAAATGTTACAAATTCTTGTTATTTAGAATTTGTTCATTGGCATTTTGAGTTGTTATATAAAGTAAGAGTGTAATCCTTAGAAATAAAGGAGGTAAGATATGAACACAAAGTATATTTTTGTTACAGGAGGAGTAGTATCAGGATTAGGAAAAGGAATTACTGCTGCATCATTAGGAAGGTTATTAAAAAACAGAGGATACAAAGTAGCCAATCAAAAATTTGACCCATATTTGAATGTGGATCCAGGAACTATGAGTCCATATGAACATGGAGAAGTATTTGTTACAAATGATGGAGCAGAAACTGACCTTGACTTGGGGCACTATGAAAGATTTACAGATGAAAGTTTAACTAAATATTCTTCTGTCACAACAGGAAGAATTTATTCAGAAGTAATTGAAAGAGAAAGAAGAGGAGATTACCTAGGTAAGACTGTACAAGTAATACCTCATATTACGAATGCAATTAAAGAAAAAGCATATAAATTTGAAAACACAGATGTAGATATTGTAATTACAGAAATTGGAGGAACAGTAGGCGATATTGAAAGTTTACCATTCCTAGAAGCTATTCGTCAAATAGGGTTAGAAAGAGATGAGCATGATGTTATTTTTATTCATGTTACCCTTTTACCATATATCTATGGGTCTAATGAACTAAAATCAAAGCCAACACAACATTCTGTGAAAGAACTACAATCTATTGGAATCAAACCAGATATTTTAGTATGTAGAGCAGAACAAGAAATAGAAGATTCTATTCGTAATAAATTAGCCCTATTTTGTAATGTAAAAAAAGAAGATGTTATTCAAAACAAAACAGTACAAGATTTATATGAAGTGCCATTAATGTTAGAACAAGAAGGACTAGCACATCGTGTGTGCGAAAAACTAGAATTGAAGGATAAGCCAGACAATAAAAATTGGGAGAAAATGATAGAAAATATTAAAAATTTGAAAGAGGAAAAGATTTCTATCGCTATTGTTGGAAAATATGTTAAACTAGAAGACTCCTACTTATCTGTTGCAGAAAGTATCAAACATGGTGGATTCGCAAATGGCTGTAAAGTAGAGGTTGATTTTATAGATTGTGAAGGAATTACAAAAGAAAATGCCAAGGAAAAATTAGGACAATATAATGGAATTATTGTACCAGGTGGATTTGGAAATAGAGGTATTGAAGGTAAGATTGCAACAGTACAATATGCAAGAGAAAACAAAGTGCCATTTTTGGGAATTTGCTTAGGAATGCAAATGGCAGTTGTGGAATTTGCAAGGTATGTTTTAGGATATGAAGATGCAAATTCAGAAGAATTTGATGAAACTACTAAGCATCCAGTAATTCACATTATGGAAGACCAAATTCATGTAGCTAAAAAAGGTGGAACTATGAGGTTAGGAGCATATCCTTGCCATATTCAAAAGGGAAGTTTAGCTGAGAAAGTATATGGAAGCTTAGAAATTTCAGAAAGACATAGACACCGTTTTGAATACAATAATGACTATAGAGAAGAAATGGAGAAGAAGGGGCTTATCTGCTCAGGTTTGTCACCAGACGGAAGTTTAGTGGAAATTGTAGAATTGAAGAACCATCCATATTTTATTGCATCACAATTTCACCCAGAATTTCAATCAAGACCTGATAAACCACAGCCATTATTTGTGAACTTAGTGAAAGCTGCGAAAATAAGGTGACATAAATGAAAAGATATGTTATAATATAAAAAGTATCGTAAGATATAGTATTAATAAAAGGATGTGACAACATGGAAAAAGGCAACAAAAGCCTGAACGATGTATTACAGAGTTTGGGCTGGGAAGTCCAAGAGGCACAATGTGTGTTGACATGTCAAAGTGACATCACAGGCGTTGTAGCCTGGCTATCAAAAGAGGGAACTCTCTACTTTGAGGGAGGGTAGATAGAGCCGCTGCCGCACAAGATGGAAAGCGAGTTGAAAAAGGCTGGCTACCATGTGGTACCGCGTTTTGAACCCAAAGAATAGCTAAATAGAAAAGGGTCTGAGGTAAAACTTGGACCTTTTTCTGTTATAAGATTGTGAAAATAATGCAAAAAATTAAAATATCTACTTGACATTTTAAATGAATGGGTATAAATTATTAGCAGTCAAAAATAATGACTGCTAATTTTATGGAAGAGAAAGCTAGCAAAACGCAATATACAAGCACTTTGCTCTTCTAAAATATAGAAATTAGCATATAATGAAACAGAATGTTTAAAGTAAAAAAGGAGGTATTTTTATGTTAAAACCATTAGGAACCAGAGTTGTAGTAAAAATGGTAGAAGCAGAAGAAACCACCAAAAGTGGTCTCATCATTACAAGTAAATCAGAAGAAAAATCTCAAATAGCAGAGGTTGTTAAAGTTGGACCCGGTTTAGAAGAAGATGGAAAAAAAGTTCCAATGCAAGTAAAAGAAGGAGACAAAGTAGTTTTAAATCAATATGCAGGAACAACTATAAAATATGAGGGCGAAGAATACGTGATTGTAAAAGAAAGCGATATTCTTGCAATAGCAGAATAAGGAGGAAAATAGTATGGCAAAAGAAATTAAGTTAGCTGTACGAAGCGAAGCGAGTTACAGATAACTTATGCAATTGAGCAAAGCGAAATTAAGTCAGCTGTATGAATGTAATGAGTTACAGATGACTTATGCGTAGCATAGCGAAGTTGTAATCCTTAGAAAAAAGCCAGAAGAAGTATATAAATTTGAAGGAGGAAAAAACATGGCAAAAGAAATTAAATTTGGCGAAGATGCCAGAAAAAGCCTATTAAATGGTGTTAATAAATTAGCAGATACTGTAAAAGTAACATTAGGACCAAAAGGAAGAAATGTTGTATTAGATAAAAAGTTTGGTGCACCATTAATCACAAATGATGGTGTTACTATTGCAAAAGAAATTGAATTAGATGATCCATATGAAAACATGGGAGCACAAATTGTAAAAGAAGTATCTATTAAAACAAATGATGTAGCAGGAGATGGAACAACTACTGCTATGGTGCTAGCACAAAACATGATTCGTGAAGGTGTTAAAAACGTTGCTGCTGGTGGTGACCCTATGGCAATCAAAAGAGGTATGGATAAAACCATGAATGTAGCAGTAGAGGCATTAAAAGAAAGTAGCGTACAAGTAAATGGTAAAGAAGATATTGCAAGGGTGGCAAGTATTTCTGCAAACAATGATGAAGTAGGAGAACTTATTTCAGAAGCAATGGAAAAAGTATCTAAAGATGGTGTTATCACTATTGAGGAATCTAAGACATCTCAAACAGAGTTAGATATAGTAGAAGGAATGCAATTCAATAAAGGATATGTTTCACCATATATGGTAACAGATACCGAAAAGATGGAAGCAATTGTAGACAATCCATATATTCTAATTACAGACAAGAAGATTAGCAATATTCAAGAAATTCTACCTTTATTAGAAAGCTTAATGCAACAATCAGGAAAATTAGTAATAGTTTGTGATGACATTGAAGGTGAAGCATTATCAACTTTAATTCTAAATAAATTAAGAGGTGTCATCAATGTAGTAGCAGTAAAAGCACCTGGATATGGAGATAAGAGAAAACAAATGCTAGAAGATATTAGCATTTTAACAGGAGGAGAAGTTATCACATCTGATTTAGGGCTAGAATTAAAAGATACTACAATTGAACAACTAGGTAGAGCAAGACAAATTAAAGTACAAAAAGAAAATACTATTATTGTAGATGGTATGGGAGACAAAACTCAAATCGACGCAAGAGTAGCACAATTGAAAGCACAAATTGCAGAAGAAAAGAGTTCATTTGAAAAAGAAAGCTTACAAGAACGCTTAGCAAAAATTGCTGGTGGTGTAGCTGTTATTGGTGTAGGAGCTGCAACAGAAGTAGAAATGAAGGATAGAAAATTAAGAATAGAAGACGCTCTATCTGCAACAAAAGCAGCAGTAGAAGAAGGAATTGTACCAGGTGGTGGAACAGCCTATATTGATATCATTCCTAAAGTAGCAAAAACAGTTGAGACACTAGAAGGAGACGAAAAGATAGGTGGAAAAATAATCTTAAGAGCATTAGAAGAACCAGGAAGACAAATTGCAGTCAATGCAGGATTAGAGCCATCTGTTATCTTAGAAAAAGTAAAGAATAGCCCGGTTGGTGTAGGATTTGATGCAGCAACAGAAAACTATGTAGATATGAAAAAAGCAGGAATTGTAGATCCAACAAAGGTATCTAGAAGTGCTATTCAAAATGCAGTATCTATTGCATCTATGATTTTAACAACAGAAAGCTTAGTAACAGATAAAAAAGAACCAGAATCTTGCAAATGCGGTCACGATGACCACGAAGATATGAGTGGAATGTATTAAAATAGAAAGTGTCAGGTTGGGGACGTTCCCTTTCCTGACACCTTTGTCAGGTTAGGGACATACCTTCAATTTACTCTTTACTTTTTGTTCTAATCAAGCTATAATAGAGGAAATAAAAAAGGTAGTGTAAAGTAATCTATGAAAAAGTAGATTATGAAAATATTATCTAAAACT
>CANDRW010000081.1 GCA_947388675.1 uncultured Clostridium sp.
TACCGAACACAGAAGTCAAGCTCCAATGTGCCGACGATATTTGTGGGTTACCCTGTTGAGAAAATAGGTTGTCGCCAGGTTTTAATATTCTCCGTTAGCTCAGTTGGTAGAGCGCTCGGCTGTTAACCGATAGGTCGTTGGTTCGAGTCCAACACGGAGAGCCATAAAATAGTAGATATTAAGTTATCTACTATTTTTTTGTTACTCATAATGTGGCTCAAAAGGAATATTTAGAATACAATTGAATTCATACCTATTTTATGATATAAATAAGTAAAATATGAAATTTGCAATGTATCGTTATAAGTTTTAAAAAGGAGAATAGAAATGGAAGATATAATACTAGAACCTATAACAATAGAAGAATTTAAACAAGAAATATATCTATATTATTTAGAGATATTTCCAGAAGAAGAAAGAAAGCCTATTAAGCAAATCGAATCAGGATATAAAAAAGGATATATAAAGATTATAAAAATAGTGAATCAAAATCAATTAGTAGGATTTATGACATTAAATAGAGTGAAAGAGAAAGGATATGTTATTCTAGATTATTTAGCAATACTACCTGAATATAGAAATAAACAATTTGGTACAGAAGCATTGAAACTTCTATTAAAAGAAGAAAGAGAATGTAAAGGTATCTTTGTAGAGATTGAAAAAGTTGGCTTAGGAGAAAGTGAACAAGAAAATTTGATAAGACAAAAGAGAAAAGCTTTTTATGAAAATGTAGGATTCAAAGAATTGAAATTTGATTTATTTTTATTTGATGTTATTTATACACCTCTTTTGTTTTCTAATGAGCAAGAGAATGAAGATATCATTATTGACAGTATATTAGAAATTTATGAAACGATAACAGGGAAAGAAAGAATTAAGAAGAATTGTAAGATAATGAAAAGATTAAGATTTGAGGAAATAACAAAAGAAAATATAAAAATAGCAGCAAAGACACAATATGAGATATTTCCTACTTCAAGTGCATATGTAACATACAAGACGAAAGTGACAGGAAAGAATGACCATTTCTATATTGGATATATTGCTTATTTGGAAGATGAACCAATTGGCGTAACAGGTTTGTATGAAATTCCAGAATATTCAGATACAGTTTGGCTCAGTTGGTTTGGATTAAAGGAAGAATATAGAAAAGCAGGATATGGCAAACAACTACTTGATTATACAATTAAGATAGCGAAAGAATATCACAAAAAGTACTTAAGACTATATACTTTTGAAATGTGGAATAAAGAAGCTCAAAAATTTTACAAAAAGAATATGGATATAGATGAATACTATTTTAATGAAAAAGAGCATAAGGAAATATTTGAAGGTAAGCCAAAGATTTTTAGTATTAGTTTGTGTGATGAGAAGGTGGACTTTTGGAATAATAAATTTATTAATATATTAGCAGATGAAGCTTCACATGAAAAAGGTATTTTGATGATGAAAGAAGATGGAATTATATAAAAAGATAAGGAGAAAATCTATGAATAAAGTTGCATTGGTTACAGGTGGAACAAGGGGAATAGGAGAAGCAATATCAAGAGAATTTGCTAAAAAAGGTTATGATATTATAATCAATTATATTAATAGTAATGAAAAGGGTGAACAATTAAAAGAACAACTAGAAGGAATGTATGCTATAAAAGTATTACCTATTCAAGCAAATTTGGAAAACGAAATAGAGATAAAAGATATGGTAGAAAAAGCTATAAAAGAATTTGGAAGAATAGATGTATTAGTAAATAATGCAGGAATTGTTATTGATAAAGAATTTGAAGAAAAGACTGTTAAAGATTGGAAAAAGACTTTAGATGTTAATTTGATAGCACCATTTGTTTTAACAAAATTAGTAGGAAACGAAATGATGAAACAAAAGAAGGGAGCAATAGTTAATATTTCTAGTACTAATGGTATCAATACATATTATCCAACAAGTGCAGATTATGATGCGTCAAAAGCTGGTTTGATTAGCTTAACTTATGATTCAGCTGTTCAATACGCACCTTATGTAAGAGTAAATTGTATTGCACCAGGTTGGGTAAATACAGAGATGAATCAGGAGCTTCCAGAAGATTTTGTAAAAGACGAAACAGAGAAAATTTTGGTAAAGAGATTTGGAGAGCCAGAAGAAATTGCAAAGGTAGTAACATTTTTGGCAAGTGAAGAGGCAAGTTTTATAAATTCAGCGGTAATTAAAGTTGATGGTGGTTGGTATTAAGCTATCCAATATATAAAAGAGAAAGGAATGAGATTATGGGATCATATATAGAAACAAACGATACCTTGCAAATAACAAGAGAGCAAGGATTTCCAAAAGAGTTAAATTATGAAAGACATAAAGTAACACCATATACAGCAGACGAGTTTAAGGAAAGAATTTTTGAGTTCAAGGATAAACCGAATATTAGAATATACCATAGACCTCCTGTTAGAAATTTTTTAGTAGAAAATATAAACGGTAAATGGCTATACTGGGGTCTAGTACATATTTTAGAGATACATCATGACTATATTAAAAATACTACTTCTGGAAAGTATAAAATTATATATATTAATACACCAGAAGAAATGAAATGTGCTCATGATATTATCGATAGAAATGAAGAAACTAGATATATAGAATAAGGGAGCGATGTATGGAATTAAAAGAGAAATTAGAAATGTTAAATGAAAATAGCAGTGTAGCAGAAATTCAACAATATATTAGAGATATGAAAAAAGATAGAAAGTTTGACAATGTTACAATTGAGAGAGAAATGATGTTATTTCTAGAAGAACTAGGAGAATTGGCAAAAGCAATTAGAAAAAAGACAAAAGGACATTTAGATGTTGCTAAAAAATATGATACTAGTGTAGAAGAAGAACTTGCAGATTGTTTTATTTATCTACTTAGTATTGCTAATATGAATGATATAGATATTTTTAAGGCTTTTAAAGAGAAAGAAAAAATTGTGAAAGAATATGGAAATAGAAAGCAGAGTATTGGATGGAAGATAAATGAGAAACTTAGAAAGTAAATTAAAAAATAGAAAAATAAATGACATATTATTAAAAGAATATGGTTTTAAAAAGGATAAGAGCAAATATATTTATCAAACAAAAATACAAAACAATCAATTTGAAATTCAGGTAGTTATTTCAGAGAAGGAAAGTTATGCTAAATTAATAGATTTAGAAAATGAGGAAGAGTTTGCTTTAGTAGATGTTGAGACATCTACAGGACAATTTATAGGAAGTATAAAGCAAGAATATGGAAATGTAATAGATGATATTATTCAAAAATGTACTAGTAAAGAAGCCTTTAAAAGTAAGCAAGCAAAAGAAGTGATACAATATATAAAGAAAAAGTATGGAGACGAGCTAGAATTCTTATGGGAAAAGTTTGATGATAATGCTATTTGGAGAAATACACAAAATGATAAATGGTATGGGGTCCTATTAACTTTATCAGAAAGAAAATTAGGTCTAGAATCAGATAAGGTTGTTGAAGTAATAGATTTAAGATACCAAAAAGAAAAAATAGAAGATATTTTAAATCAACCTAATATTTTTCCAGGATATCATATGAATAAAAAAAGTTGGATAACTGTAAAGTTAGATGAAACAGTGGACATAAAGGATATATATAGCTTAATAGATAATAGCTATAATTTATCCATTGGAAATAAGTGTGGTTTGACAGGGGATAGCTTATCTAAAAGAGTATATGAATATTTGACTACCATTCCAAAGGGAAAAGTAGTTACGTATAAACAAGTGGCAGAAAGTTTAAGAAATAAAGGGCTAGCAAGGGTAGTCGGAAATATACTTCACAAAAATCCAGATGAACATAAATATCCTTGTTATAAAGTTTTAAATAGCAAGGGAGAGCTTGCAGAGGCTTTTGTATTTGGTGGAAAAGGAATTCAAAAGCAGAAGCTAGAAAAAGAGGGAATTAAGGTAATCAATGGTAAAGTAGATTTAAGTCTATATCAATGGAAAGAATGATAAAGAAAGGAAGAAATATTATGATAGATATCCATATGCACACCATATATTCAGATGGTGATAAAACGGTAGAAGAAATATTAAAAATGTGTGAAGCTAAAAAGTTAGAATATATCTCTATTACAGACCATGATACTTGTAAGCAGTATCAAGATGAAGCTTTTCAAAAGAACCTTTTTAGTGGGAAGATTATCAAAGGTTCAGAATTACATGCTGTATTTCAAAAAAGGAATATTGAAATATTGGCATATCATGTAGATACAGATATGATTGATAATTGGTGTCAAAAGTACTACTCTGAAGAAAAGTTAAAAGAGCAACAAATGATATGTTATCAAAGGTTATTAGATATATGTGATAAGCATGGAATTGTTTATGATGAAAGCAAAATTAGAAAGCCAAAAACTGCTTCTGAATATGTAGAAAGAGCAATTTATGAAGAAGTAATGACACATAAAGAAAATCATTTGGTTTTAGGGGAATTTACACAATCATTTGGGATATTTTTTAGAAAAGGTTTAGCGAACCCAGAAAGTAGTTATTTTATGAACCATGTAGAATTTAGACCTTCATATAAAGAAGTAATTGATATTATTCATAAAGCAGGAGGAAAAGCTTTTTTAGCACATCCTTTTGAGTATAGAATACCAGATACAATGAAATTTATAGAGGATTTAAGAAAAGAAGCGGAGCTAGATGGAATAGAATGTTTTCATCCATCCTCAGTAGATGATGATAAAAAGGATATTTTGGTAGCATATGCCAAAGAAAATCATTTATATATAAGTGGTGGAAGTGACTATCATGGAACACCAAAACCAGATATAGAGATTGGTATAGGAAGAGGAAATTTAAATATTTCTAAAGAGATCATAGAAGAATGGGTGTAATAGGAGAAAATCTATGGAGAAAGAAACATTAAATTTTATAGGGAATGGTTCTTGTTTTAATACAGAATTTGGAAATAATGCAGCATATTATAAAGAAGAGCAAGGAAAAAGATTATTACTAATTGACTGTGGAGAATCTATTTTTGAAAGAGTTAGAAAATTAAAATTATTAGAAAAAGCAGAAGAGATTAGTGTATTAATTACACATTTACATACAGACCATGTAGGGAGCTTGTCATCTTTAATTTACTTTTGCCAATATGTAAAAGGGATTAAACCTACCATCCTATATCCTGAGAAAGAAAAATTAGAACAACTTTTAACAATTACGGAAAATGAACTAGGTACATTTCAATTAGTAGACCCAAGTGAATATGAAAAGTTTCCAATAGAGGAGATAAGACAGCAACATACTAAAGTTGTAGGAGCTTATGGATATATATTAGAGGGTAGTGTAAAGTAATCTATGAAAAAGTAGATTATGAAAATATTATCTAAAACTT
>CANDRW010000082.1 GCA_947388675.1 uncultured Clostridium sp.
TAAAACAATTTATAAACTTTAGCCATAAAATCAACTTCAACTTTATTGCTATCAAGCACAGTAAGGATAATATTACAATTATGGCGTTCTTCACCAGTATTTGAAAGTTCATTAATTATTTCAGTATATTTCATATCTTTAAAATTAGAATTTATCACTAAAACATTTGGATTAATTTCGTGATATTTCTCTAATGTATTAATTCCACTATTAGAACTTACTATATTTAAGTTTTTATCATTTGCTAATAGATACTGACAGCATCTGAGGTTTGACTCAAGACTCTCGTCAGCTACTAAGACTTTTAGCATGACTAACCCCCACAAATGTCTAAATATGTTTAATTACAGAGATATTATAGCACAAACATTAGGTAAAATCAATACAAATAGGTAAAATTATGTCAATTTGAAAAATCATGGCCTTTTTTGACCTTTTAATAGCCTTTTTTAACCCTTTAATCAAAAAACAACAAAAAGAAAATATAATTTTCACAACTTAATCAAGGTCTGAAAAGGAGACTACTCCAAAGATTAAAAGGTAAAGAACGAAAGAAACTAATAAAGAATTTTTAGACATTGATAAGTTATTAATCATTCCCCTAAAATATTAAGCTCCTTTTAAGAAATTGTTAAGTCAATTTTTCTTTTTAGGAGCTTTTAAATGTTGGAGAACTCGACTATGCACTGTCGCAGTCCACCTTCAAGTTCATTTCAAAAATTTGAAATGAATAGGAGGAAGGAAAGTGCAATACAAAGTAGATAGTTATACTTTGGAATATGTAGAAAGTGAAGATAAATATTATATATCTTTTATAGATAGTGTTAATCAAGAATGCAGAATAGAGATTGACAAAGAAATTTTTTATGCTTATCTAAAATCAAAAAAAAACTATATCAAAATAAAAAATGAGACTAATAGACATTTGGAACAATCTGAACTAACTGATGAAGAAATATATAACAGAGCATTCGAGAAAGAAGAAAGTATAGAAGAAACTGTGATGAAAGATATTGAGAAAGAAAAGATGCAGCAAGCATTAAAGAATCTAACTGAAGTCCAACAAAGAAGAATAGAATTACACATTGTAAATAACATTACAATAAGAGATATTGCACAGTTAGAAAAAGTAAGAAAAAAGCAAATTGAAAAGAGCCTCCAGATAGGATTAAAAAAAATTAAAAAAATTTTTGAAAAATAGGGGGGACAAAATCGGTTTTAGTGAGCAAATAAGTGAGAGGGTAAAAAGCTCTTTCACTTATTTTTATTTTGAAAAAATAAAAGGTACATTGAAAATCGAATAACATTCATTAAATAAACCCTTTATTAAGAGCTAGTTAAACTGTAAGCATAACTACAGAACTTAAATATTGGATGGCAACCAATAAGGCGATAACTAATAAAGGTGAATAATAATACTTTTGCTTAGTCATAGTTCGTGCGTGATAAAACCGTCCCCAGCCATGAGAGCAAGTCTGTAAAAAGAAGGGTGAAATTCCAGAGGGGCAATTTTAGCTGATTGCCATTTAATGAATAAAAAAATCCACTTTAACATATTAGTCATCAATAGACTTAATAAGTACTTAAAATAAAGATATATTAAAAACTACAATAGAAGAAGTAGAGTTAACTATCAAGTATATATAATACCAAGAAACAATGAAAAACATAATGAAGGAAAAACATTTAACCAAAGAGTTGTAAGAAAGAATATAAAGGAAAAGGCCATAAAGGCTTTTTATTTTTGGAGGTAATAAAAAATGGAACAAATATATATAGATAGAGATTATGCAATTGGATATACCATAATGGCAATTCATACATTGTATAAAAGTGCTAATGAACAATTTACAATAAAAGAACTGATGGAAGAAATCAAAGTAATGTTTGTAGTGTATAAGGAACAAGATGCTTTAATGGAAGCAACCAAAAGAGTATTAAAAGAAGAAGGAGATATTAAACTAACCTTTAACGCAAAAGAATATATAACATTAAAAGAATGTGCGGAACATTTAGGAATTAGTAAACAGCTAATGAGCGAATTAGTTAGAGAAAAGGATTTTCCATGTGTTAGATTTAAAAGAAGAATGTTAATCAATAGAAGAAAAATTAGAGACTGGTTTGATAACAATGCAGGAAAGAGAGTAAAATATTAATAAAATTTTTTTTGAAATTGTTTTTCTTCATTTTAGTTCGATATAATAAGAAGGAAATCGAACATAAGCAATTGTTTCTATTATTTTAAATAATAGGAGGGTTGTAGAAATGGTAGCAGTTAGTACAATGCCACAAATAAAAATTGTTGATTATTCTAATGATGAGGAGAGTGATAATAAAGCAATAAAAAAGAAAAGGGCTGAAAAGGGTACTGGAAGCATCAGAAAAAAAGGTAATACTTATGAAGGAAGGGTTACTGTAAAAATACAAGGAAAGTCTAAACAAATATCTTTATGTGATCAAGATAAAAAAGTACTTATAAAAAAGATGGCAGAAGCAATTAGTCAATCCGATGACTATAGATATTGCAAAAGTAATACTACAATAACAGTAAAAGAATGGATTATGGAATGGATAAATACATATAAAAGAGGATATGTAAAAAATAGCACGTTGAGATTCTATATTGACATTTTGCAAGACAATATTGAGCCATATATAGGAAACTATCGTTTATCGGAATTGACAACATGGGATATACAAAAAAATTTGATTGCTAAGCTAGTTACAGGAGATGAAGAAAGAAAAAAGAAGCCTTTATCACCTAAATATATAAAAGAAATTTATCGTGTACTTGATATGGCATTAAGACAAGCAAAGATTAATGGAATTATTAATTCAAATCCAATGGAAAGTGTAAAAATACCTAAGCCTAAAAATCCTGAAATAAATATTTTAAAGATAGGTGAACAAAACAAGTTTGAGGGAATTATGAAGAAAACTAGAGGCTGTGAACCATACCTTTTTATTTTAAGAACGGGATTAAGAGCGAATGAAGTTGCAGGATTATACTGGGATGATATAGACTTTGACTTGAAAATCATGTATATAGTACAAGGACTTGTAATCTCAAGTGAGTATAATGATGAGCTTGAAAAAATAAAGACTTATAAAGAAGAAACTGACTTGAAGTCGGCCACAAGCCATAGAAGAGTGCCATTAATAAAAGATGCTTATGAATTTTTGCTACAGTATAGAGAACAATATATGAAAAAATATGGAATTACTAATGTAGAAGATTTGAAAGGAAAACGTGTATTCCTAACTAGCGAAGGAAATGCTGTTATAGCACAGTTCTTATGGACTAAACTTGATAGATTATTAAAAAAGGTAGGATTTAGACATATAAGAGTTCATGATTTAAGACATACATTTGCAACTCGTTGCTTGCAAGCAGGAATGTCAATTCGTGTACTACAAATTATTTTAGGACATGCGAATTTAGCTATGACAGAAAAATACACACATTTAGTAGACGATTTAGATATTGAAGAAATGGCAAAATTACAGGGATTATATGGACAGAAATTACAACCATTTTA
Source organism: uncultured Clostridium sp. (assembly GCA_947388675.1). Classification (GTDB taxonomy): domain Bacteria; phylum Bacillota; class Clostridia; order TANB77; family CAG-508; genus CAG-273. Next base: position 3,540 of record CANDRW010000082.1, read on the forward strand.
TAATGATAAGGAAATTTGTGAAATGTGTGGAGCAGCAGCTTAAAATAGAATAAAGGGAAAAGAAAAAATAAAGGGAAGATAAAGGGAATTAAGAAAATTTATTAAAAATTTCTTGACAAAAATGTAAGTAGAGAATATAATATTTATTAGTGATATCAACAATATCAAGATAAATAAGGCGAGGTAGCTTAGTTGGCTAGAGCAACTGGTTCATACCCGGTAGGTCGTAGGTTCGAGCCCCACCGTCGCTACCATAATATTAAATAGCTTACAGTCTAAAAAGTTAAAAAATAAGTACTGGTAAGTTATTTTTTATTTTCTGTTTATAATTAGTAGTAAAATATCTTTAATTATGTTATAATACCAAGAAGTAAAGGAGCGTGATTTTTATGGTATATGAATATGTAAAATATCCAGATGAAACATTAGTTACTTTCTCAAATATACGTAAAAAAGACAATGGAGACGAATATATTAGAGTTTGTTTTGAAAGACCTACTGACCATGGATTTGATACGGTTGTTTTTGAACTTCCAAGTTATAATATTTTAGAAAGAGCTGGTCACTATTCAGATGAAGAAGTTGCATTTTTTAAGCAGGTAGTAGAACATGGAGCAGCATATTTCTTTGAAAAAGCCCGCGAAGGAGGAATACAGAGTGCCTAACTTATTCGATTTTGATGGTTATACCATATTTTTTTGGTCTAATGAAAATAATGAACCAATACATGTACATGTAACAAAAGGTAATCCACATGGTAATTCTACTAAAATATGGCTTACTAAGGGTGGTGAATGTTTTGTTGCTAGCAATAAAGGTAAAATTCCTGAAAAAGATTTAAGAAATATACTAAAAATGATAAAAAACCATTATTTTTATATTGTTTCAAGATGGAAAGAATATTATGGAGCGGAAGATGTAAAATTCTATTGTTAATGAATACTAATTTATTTTCACTTTTTCTACTTAAACAATAACTTAAACGAAAGCCTATTTTAGGCTAAAACATAGCCAGATAGTTGTTTCGTCGCTACCAATTAATAAAATATAGAGAAAAATAGCTTGTATATAAAATACAGGCTATTTTTGATATAGTAGTTTTTATTCTACTCTTCTTTCGCTTCTAGAATTTCCACACATTTTCTCATATTCTTTACACTTAATCTTGTATTCTATCTGTTGTGTCAAATAACGATAATACATAAATCCTTGTTCATACTGCATCATAGGATTAAACATATTAGGGTCGCCCATAATAGGGTCACACCCGATGTCATAGTTCATATAGGGAGGAAAATTATAATTCATATCATTTTTGTCCATAGGAAATCATCCTTTCTATTAGTAAAATAATATTCTATAAAATCTAAAATATTACAATTTGTCAGTTGAACATATGTCAGTTAAACTATACATCTTGCTTCGCTCAATTGCATAAGTCATCTGTAACTCACTTCGTTCGAACAGCTAACTTAACATCCAAAAACTGATATCACACAGCTAAGTTAGCTTCACTAGCGTTACGCATAACTTATCTGTAGTTCGCGTTGCTTCACACAGCTAAGTTAGCTTCACTAGCGTTACGCATAACTTATCTGTAGTTCGCG
>CANDRW010000083.1 GCA_947388675.1 uncultured Clostridium sp.
AGGCCCTTCTAGGGCAAAGTCATACCACGTCTTTTAGGCGTGGTTATGATATTGCTTCTATAGTATTATAATAATCTTCTAAAAAATTTTGTACTGGCAATTCCAATGCTTTTGCTATTGCACAAATCTCAAAATCTGCAACTGACCTTGCTCCAACTTCTATATCATAAATAGAATTAGCTGAAATATCATATCCCATAATCATCAATTTATTAGAAAGAGCTTGCCTTGATAATTTTGCTTTTTGTCTAAATTGTAGTATTTTATTTCCTGTTATATTCAATTTTCCATTTAGTACACTATAATTTTTAGAATTAGCCATTTTACCCCCAGAAATTATTGAATTATTATATTGATTTTAGCATTATCATATGATATTATTTATGGACAGACGGAGAATTATACATATTACCAAAATAAATAAAAAGGAGATAAAAGATAATGGAGAAAAAAATTAATATGGAATATAATATACCCTATTATATATTTGAAGAAATTGTAGAATATATAGAACAAACTGCTCAGGGAAAATGTAAGAAAGCAACTTGGGAAAATATTAAAAGCTTACTAAATTTAGCAGTAATAAATGAAAGATTAACTAGAGAACAAGCTAATAATTTAATAGAAACTTATTGTAGAGAAAAATAATTTTCTATTTTTTTTGAAAATAATATTACTGTGAGCAAAGTTGTTGTTCCAATTTATTTATTCTAAAAATATTATTAAAAGCTTATGATATTAGTAATATTTAGAATAAATGAGGTAATATTATGGAGAACAAAATAGGAGAAAAAATATATGAAGTAAGAAATAGGAGAAATCTTACTCAAGAAGATTTAGCTGAAAAAATAGGTAGTGTAGCAAGCTATATATCTAATATTGAAAGAAAAAATAAATGTCCGTCATTATCATTATTAAGAAAAATAGTAAAAGAATTGGATACATCATACGATTATTTATTAATGGACGATTTTGAGATGGATAAACAATTAGAAATAAAATATAAGGATATGTTTAAAGAAGTACAAAAATTAGATACAAAAACACAAGAAGAATTTTTTTATGTCGCTGAGAGATTAATAAAAAGCTTTAGGAGTATTGAAAGCAATAATTAATAAGGGAAACTTAGCTATCTCATTTGACAAAATTAAAAATAGTATGTTATTATTTAATTACATTAAATGAATATTGAATAGTCGCAGTTATTCAAAGTTAGTCGTATGTGTACCCGCGAATACACATACTTTTTTTGTGTAAAAATAGAGTAGGATATAATTCCTACTCTATATACTTATGTATTTCTTATTTTTCAAAACTTTTTGTAAAATTATCTACTAATCGTTTAAAAACATCAATAGGAAAATCAAAAAGAGATTTTACAACTTCAAATGTTTTATTAATATAATTTTTTAATTTGGAATTTTCTTTTTTTAATTGTTCATTTTCATATTGTAAATTTGTATTTTCATTTTTTAATTTTTCTATTGTTCCTATTGTGCTATAAGATTTGCTTAAATGCAATTTTAATTTATTTACATATTTAATTAATTCTTGATTTTGCGTTAATATTAAATCTATATTTTTAGTATTTAAAGGTTGTACTTGTTCTTGTTCCATCTCATATTTTATATTATCATAATTTGTAATTTGCTTTAATTTCTCTGTAGTTAAATGTTCAATTTCTCTTTCTTTTCCCCTTTCTAAATCAAAACCATTATTAGTAATATATTTATAAAAATTATCTTGTAATTGTTTGTAGCTGTCTTTTCCTTTCCAATATTCACTACAAGCGAGTTTGTCAATTTTATTTCCGCTTTTATCTCTAGTGTGAATAATAGGCATAAATACTATATGTAAATGGGGCGTACTTTCGTCTAGGTGAACTTTAGCAGATAATATATATTGTTCTCCTAGATTTTTATAACCTGCTACAAAATTGTATGCCACTTGAAAATATCGTTTTGTTTCTTCTTCTCCAATTCTTTCGAAAAATTCTTTATCAGAAGTAATAATAAATTCACAAGCAAGATTAGTATAACTTGTTATTCTACATTTTAAATTATTTTTTTCTATTAATTCATAAATAGCTTTTAAATAAGTAGTAGTACATTGTTTAATTGAATAATTTTTAATGGAATTATTTTTGTTAATTTCTTTATTAGAATAATTTGTATTTTTTCTTTCATTATGTTTGTATAGTCCTGCTAGATTTTCTTTTTTGTAGTTAGCATTTCTAATGATTGCATAACTCATTTTTTTATTATTTCCTTTTTATAAGATAGCCTACGCAAGGCTTAACAAAAATAAATACCCCCTTTGATTTTTCTTATATAAAACTTTTTTCGAAGTTCTAACACACTAGAACTTCAGCAGAAGTTCTGTGTGCAAGGGGAAGTAAATTCCCCTTTGAACCCCTTTTTAGCACACTCAATATTCAATTTGTTTTGCTAACGCAAAATCAAATTCAATATTCTCGTGTGATAGAAAAATATTCGCCAAAGGCTCTTATTTTTCTAAGTAGCTTTTGTCAGCTTAGATAGACTGCGTCTATACGAAGCTCACAAAAGCCTTCTATGTTGTAGAAAATAAAGTTTACTTAATTCTTTATAATTTCTAGTAATTTTTTTTCATTTTTTTTGCTTAAACAATGAACTAAGCAAGGTTATAGCAACTGGTTAAAAGCAAGCAAGTAGTGGTTTCCCCGCAACCAAACTTTAATCACTAGAACTATAACGGTTTTAGTGATTTTTTGTTGCTTTGAAATAGTTTACAATAATGCTATTTCTAAGCATTATTATGTAGAATTGGGTAAAAATTGGGTAATATTTTAACCTCAAACCACTTAAATTCTAATAAAAAATCATTAAAATTTTATATTTTTTTTTATAAAATAAAAGGCAATGGGAAATCTAAATTTTTATTTAGTTGCCTTTTACTTTTGTATCGTGAAAATTGTAACGGCTTTTCTTTCCGTTTGTGAAAATTAGAAAAAAGTTAGAATTAAGACCTTGTTGGTAATAACAAGTTTTCTAGTGCATATCCAGCTTTTCTATTATGAGAAAGTAGTGGATGCACATAAAAATCTAATGTAGTGCTAATTTGTGCATGACCAAGTCTTGCAGAAATAACAGCAATATCAACATTTTGTGCTACTAGTAAACTTGCATTTGTATGTCTTAATCCGTGAAAATTAATTACAGGTAATCCAATTGTACTTACATATCTAACAAACCATTTGCTAATTGAAGAAGGATGCATAGGTTTGCCATCTGCTTGTACAAATAACCTATCAGAATTAGTCCATAATTCGCCGTAAATGGATTTTTGTTCTTCATACCATAACTTATATTCCTCAAGTAAAGAAATAATAAATTCGGGTATTGCAATCTCTCTAATGGAACTTTCTGTTTTAGGTGTTTTTGTAAAAACTCCCATATCTGATAGATATTGACTAGAACGATTAATACAGATAATTCCATTTTTTAAATCAATATCTTGCCATTCTAATCCCATTAACTCGCCTAAACGAACACCAGTAAAAACAGTAAGAATGATAGCAACTTTATATTTAGTTTCTTCTATAGAAAGCTTTTCTAAATTTTCAAGAAGTATTTTAGTTTGCTCATCATCATAAGATTTTCTTTTAGGCTTTCTAGCTTTAGGTGCTTGAACACGTTCAGCAGGATTTGCCACTATAAGTTGCCAATAAACTGCTTTATGAAGCATTGCTCTTAATAATCTGTGATGCTCTAAAATTGTTTTGCCAGATAAAGGCTTTTTAGTCTTTGAACCATTGTTACCTTTTTTTCTAATTAACTGAGTATCTTTTTCAAGTAAGTCATAGAACTTCATAATGTCAGTTGGTCTAATTTTGTTAATATAGAAATGTCCGAAGTATGGCAAAAGTCTTGTTTCTAGCATTCTACAATAACGCTTGTATGTAGTAGGAGCAAGTTCCTTTGAACCATAATCTCTTTTCCATATTTCTGTAAATTCAGAAAATCTAAGAGATTTACCATCAACAACTAAACCATTTTGTACTTCAGTAACAAATTTTGCTAGTTCAACTTCTGCATCTTTTTTAGTTCCATGTACTGTTTTTCTGTGTATCATTGGATTTCCATTTAAGTCGAATCCTTCAGCTACTGTTAGCCTGTAACTATTTTTTCCTCTTTTTTCTATACTCCCAGCCATTACTTAATTCACCTCCTTTCAAGTATGCCCATGGGTGGGAGGAGTATGTATCTTGCTGTTAACAAAGATATTATATAATAATAGTTAACTAAATGCAATAGTTTTCAAAAAGAAACTTAAAAATTTTACGAGCATAATAAAATGTAGAAAATTGTCGAAAGTTTTAATATCAGTGAATTGCTAGACTTTTTACAGAAAATATGATATGATTTGACAAAGTAATAGGAGGATTTTATATGAATATAATAGAATCAGAAATAAGACAAATTTTTGCCTCAATAGTATGGAATCATAAAATTCATGAAAAACATAGTGATATTAATTCTTTTTGGTATAATCTTTTAGAATTTTGTAAGATATTATCTTCAGTAATTACTACATCAGGATTATTAACTTGTTTTTTTATAGATGAAGTTGCTTTAAAAATAATTACTACTGTCTTTTCAGCTATATGTTTATTTATAAATACGTTTTATAAAACATACAATTTAAAGGAATCAAGAGATAGTCATAAATTGAGTGCTTTAGAATTTTTACAATTAAAAAATGAAACTATTTGTGTATTATCAGATATAAAATTAAAGAAAATAGATGTAGATGAAGCTATTAAGAAAAGAGATGATATATTAGTAAAATATCATGATATATGTAAAAAAAGTTTATCTACATGTGACAGAGCAGTAGAAAGAGCATCAAAGGCGTTAAAAATACAAAAAGATAATACATTTTCAGACGAAGAAATAGATAGCTATTTACCA
>CANDRW010000084.1 GCA_947388675.1 uncultured Clostridium sp.
CGCTTTCGCGTCCGAACGCGATTCGACTTTATAATTATAACACATTTTTTCCAATTTTTAAAGTAATTCTGTTAAAATATCTTCTACTTTTGTAACTAATTTAGCACCTTGTTGAATTAAACTATTTGTTCCATTAGAATTTTGGTTTGTAATATTTCCTGGAATAATAAAAACTTCCTTTCCCTGATCTAATGCATAATCTACTGTAATAAGAGTTCCACTCTTATCTTTTGCTTCTACCACTAAAATTCCATTAGATAATCCACTAATTAATCTATTTCTAGCTGGGAAGTGCATTCTTTCTGGTTTACTTTCTGGTGCATACTCTGTTAAAATAGCTCCACCTCTTTGTATGATCTCCCTACATAATCCTTTATTTTCTGCTGGATAAATATGTCCAAACCCACTTCCTAAAACAGCGATCGTCTGCCCATTTGCTCTTACTGCTCCTAAATGTGCACAAGTATCTATTCCTCTTGCTAATCCACTAATTACCACAATTCCTTGCTTTGCTAATTCATAAGCAAAACGAAAAGCCACCTTTTTGCCATAATCGCTTGCTTGTCTACAACCAATGATAGCTATGGATGGCTTATTTAATATATTTTCATCACCTAACAAATATAACTTTGCTGGTGGTGCATAAATATGTTGTAATTTCTCTGGATAATTTTTGTCGGCTTGATAAATAACTTTCATAAGTATTCCTCCTATAAAATATTTCAAGCCCCCGAATTAGGTTAGCTGTGCGAAACATTCGTGAGCTACAGCTAACTTATACAATTTTGCTTTGTAAAATTATATTCCTTAGATTCCCCTAGCTGCCCTACATACATTACTCATTAACATTGCAATTGTCATAGGACCTACTCCCCCTGGTACTGGTGTAATATAGGATGCCTTTTTTTCTACATTTTCAAAATCTACATCTCCTACTAATTTTCCATCTTCTTTTCGATTAATACCTACGTCAATAACAACTGCTCCTTCTTTTACCATATCTTCTGTTACAAATTTCGGTTTTCCTAGTGCTGCTATCAAGATGTCTGCCTTTTTTGCTATTTCTGCTATATTTTGTGTTTTAGAATGGCACACTGTAACAGTTGCATTGCTATTAATTAAAAGTTGTGCAAGTGGTCTTCCCACTATATTACTTCTGCCAATAACAACTGCACTTTTTCCTTGTGTTTCAATATGATGTTCTTCTAGCATTTTCATCACACCTGCTGGCGTACAAGAAACAAAGCATTCCTCACCAATAGCTAATTTTCCTACATTAATTGGATGAAAACCATCTACATCTTTTTTATAGCTAATTGCATTAAAAGCTTCTCTAATGTCTAGATGTTTTGGAATTGGACTTTGTAATAAAATGCCATGAACATCTTCCCTGTTATTTAATTCTTCAATTAATCCTAATAGCTCTTCTCTTGTTGTTTCTTCTTTTAATAGAAACTCCTCAAACGCAATTCCTATTTCTTCACAAGCTTTGCTTTTATTGCGCACATATACAACTGATGCACCATCATTTCCTACCATAATAACTGCTAGTTTAGGCTGAATTCCTTGTTTTTTTAATTCTACTACTTCTTCTTTTAATTCTCGCCTTACTTTTGTTGCTAATTCTTTTCCATTAATCAATATAGCCATTATTTTGTTCCTTTCTCTTTATATTAAGTTATAACTGTATTCTATTTTCGCAGTTTTGAAAGGTACCGTTCTGACCTTCTTCTTTGAATATTCTAACTTGCTAAGGTTGTTCGAAAACATTATTTGAGTTACAACCTCAGTATGCGTAGCAAAGCGAAGAAGCAACGGGTATTTGAAAAACAAGAAAATAAATACTACTATAACTAATTATTAGTTGTGCCACCATAACTTGGCATAATATATGCTCTATTAACATATCCATCTATATCTTTATACAATACTACAGTATATTTTTGCGTTGCACTTATTTTTTGCTTCAATTCATCTGGTTCTTCCATTAGTCCATTATAATATACATCTACTTCATGCTCACTATAACTATTGTTAATGCTAATGTTATTTAACAATATTTTAACATCTGAACCTTTCTTATCTCCTTCATAGCCAGAAAACTTTGTATTGAAAGTTTCGACTTCTGATTTCTCCATTGATGCTGTACTTCTATTAGAGTCATAATCGCTTACTGTGTCATATATTGCAATTCCTGCTATTAATATAAAAAATGATTCTACAATTAGTACAATAAACATCACTGCACATAAGATAAGCCCTGTAAGACTAATTGCTTTTTTCTCTCCTGTTTTTCCTTTCTTAACGATATCTACAATTCCTAAAATTAATCCAATTACTGCAAAAACCACTCCAAGGGGTGCTAACACAAATGTAATGGCTAATACAAACGCAATAATCCCTAAAACTAATGCTGCTATTCCCATCTTTTATTTCCTCCTTTATTATACTTTTTTTACATTATATACTACTTTTTTTAATTTGTATATTATTTTTTCATTAAAATTATTTTTTCATTTTTGTCATACTTTTTAATCTGTCTAATATACATTAATTAAATAGTTTTTGTACAAACATTTCTTAGAGGGGGTTAAATAATTCATGGAAGAGAATTTAAAATTATATCAAGATATAGCAGAGCGTACTGATGGCGACATTTATGTTGGTGTAGTCGGTCCTGTCCGTACTGGTAAATCTACTTTTATCAAAAACTTTATGGATTTACTTGTTATTCCAAACATTGACAATGAATACAAAAAAGAAAGGGCTCGTGACGAACTACCACAAAGTGCTGGTGGAAGAACTATTATGACTACAGAGCCTAAGTTTATTCCAAATGAAGCTGTTGAAATTACAATTGGTGAAAACCTAAAATTTAAAACTAGACTAGTAGATTGTGTTGGTTATTTAGTGAACAATGCAATTGGATATCTAGAAGACGACATGCCTCGTATGGTAAAAACACCTTGGTTTAATGAGGAAATTCCATTTGAAGAAGCTGCTGAAATGGGAACTCGCAAAGTAATTGCTGAACATTCTACTATTGGTATTTTAGTAACTACTGATGGTAGTGTAACAGATATTCCTCGTGAGGATTATATTACTGCTGAAGAACGAGTTGTAAAAGAATTACAAGAATTAAATAAGCCATTCGTCATTGTTTTAAATAGTGATGACCCATTTTCTGACTATAACAAAGCTTTAGCTAAAAAATTGGAAGACAAGTATCAAGTTTCTGTTATTCCAACAGACTGTGCTCATTTGGACTTAGAAGATATTGACTATATCTTTAGTAAAATCCTATATGAATTTCCAATTGAAACACTTAATTTGAGTTTTCCTAGATGGGTAGATGGTCTTTGTGATGATCATTGGCTAAAAAAAGAACTATATTCTGAAATTCAAACTGCATTTACAGATATTCATATTTTGAAACAAGTAGATGGTGGTATTTCTCAACTGCAAAATACACAAGTTATTACAAAAACAACTTTAGACGAAATTCGTCTTGGTGAAGGTAGTGTCAATATTTCCATTCAATTAATGGATGAACTATTCTATAAAGTGTTAACTGAAATATCAGGTGTAGAAATTAATGATGAGGGTGCTCTATTTAGTACGATTACAGAATTTGCACAAACGAAAAAGCAATATGATAAAATTGCTTATGCCTTAGAAGAAGTCAAAGCAACAGGTTATGGTATTGTAACACCTTCTATTGATGAACTTCTATTGGAAGAACCTGAAATGGTAAAACAAGGTTCTAGATTTGGTGTCAAATTAAAAGCAAAAGCACCTAGTATTCATATGATAAGAGCAGATATTGAAACTGAGGTTTCTCCTATTGTAGGAAGTGAAAAACAGTCTGAAGACTTAGTCAATTATTTACTTTCTGAATTTGAATCAGACCCTAAGAAAATTTGGGAATCTAATATCTTTGGAAAGAACTTACACGAATTAGTGAATGAAGGACTACAAAACAAACTATCTAGAATGCCAGAAGAAGCACAAGCAAAATTGCAAGAAACTTTAGAACGTATTGTTAATGAAGGTAGTGGCGGATTAATTTGTATCATTTTATAATTTCTTTATCAAAGCGAGAATATATCTTTCAGGTTATATTCTTGCTTTAATCTATATTTACAATGGAGCTAAGTTATATAATCTCAAATATACTTTCAAAATTACATAATTTAGCTCCATTTTTTCTTATCAATTTTTAGACTTAAATTTCTGATTCTAAATTGAATATGATTTAATTAACCTGCTCTAAGGCACTGATTCTAATTGAATGCTCATCAACTTCATTTTCCAAAATATCTAATCTTTTTTCGCCTTCTTCGATATGTTGTTGATGAAAAGAATAACCATCAAAAAGTGCTGGTATCTTATTAGAAGTATCATCTTCGATTAAAATTAAAGCTCTGTTCATATTTTTATGATCTTGTTTTAAATCTTTGATATCTTTTTCTAATGCTTCAACTTTTTCCACAAGCATATCAATCTTACTTGTCTTCTCTATAAGCATATCAATCTTACTTGTTTTCTCCACAAGCATATCAATCTTACTTGTTTTC
>CANDRW010000085.1 GCA_947388675.1 uncultured Clostridium sp.
ACCAAAAAAAGATTTTACTTTTTTTGTAAAATCTTCTTTATTACTTATTCATCTTCATTTCCTTTTAATTTTTCTGCTGTGTCTGCTGTAATTAGGCTATCAACCATTTCATCAATATCACCATTTAAGAAATTTTCCATTTGATAGATAGATAAACCAATTCTATGGTCTGTAATACGTCCTTGTGGATAATTGTATGTTCTAATTTTTTCACTTCTATCTCCACTTCCTACTTGACTTTTTCTAGCATTAGCTACTTCTGTGTCTTGTTTTTCTTTTTCTTGATCATATAATCTAGAACGTAACATTCTCATAGCATAATCTCTATTTTGGAATTGTGACCTTTCTGTCTGACATTCTGCTACCATTCCTGTTGGAATATGGATTAAACGTACTGCTGAAGATGTTTTATTAATATGTTGTCCTCCTGCACCTGATGCTCTAAATACTTCCATTTTAATATCTGCTGGATTAATTTCAATTTCTACATCTTCTACTTCTGGTAGAACTACTACTGTTGCAGTTGATGTATGAATTCTTCCACTAGCTTCAGTGTCTGGTACTCTTTGTACACGGTGAACACCACTTTCAAATTTTAATCTACTATATGCACCTTTTCCTGTAATCATAAAAGAAATTTCTTTGTATCCACCAAGTCCTGTTTCATTTTCATTTAATACTTCTAATTTCCAATGTTTCTTTTCTGCGTACATGGAATACATTCTAAATAAAGTTCCTGCAAATAAAGCTGCTTCTTCTCCTCCTGCCCCTCCACGTATTTCACAAATAACATTCTTGTCATCATTTGGGTCTTTTGGAATTAGTAGAATTTTAATTTCTTCTTCTAATTTTGGTAATTTTTCTTTATTTTCTTCTAAGTCTAATTCGGCTAATTCTTTCATTTCAGGGTCGTTTAGCATTGCTTTTGCGTCTTCTATGGCTTGGTTTGCTTTTTTATATTCTCTATATTTTAATACAACTGGTTCTATTTCTGCATGTTCCTTCATTAAGGCTTTCCATTCTTCTTGCTTGCTAATCACTTCTGGGTCGCTAATCTTTTTGGTTACTTCTTCATAGCGTTTTTCCACTTCTTCTAATTTTTGAAACATATCCATTTTGTATCATATATTGCATTACTTAAATATATGATACACTCCTTTCTACATTATATATAATATGTAATAAACAAGTCAAAAATATTTGACTTGCTTATTATACCCTATTTATTGCTAAAATTCAAGTTAGGAGTATGAAAGACCTCAAAAAGTTTATAATTCTACCCAATAATAGTCTAAATTCAATTCGTCTAAGATTTGTTTTTCTCTTTTGGTACAAGTAAATAACATAATTTGATGTTCTTTTGCTTGTTCCATTAAAAATAATAAACTATTTTTCAAACGTTCATCATCAAAATAGGCAAATGCTTCATCTAAAATAATCGGCATTTTCTCTTTTGAAATTTCATCAAGCATTGCTAATCTTAATGATAGATATAATTGGTCAATTGTTCCTACACTTAGCAAATTTGCTGGTATGTACTCTCCATTCTCTAATTCTACAATTACCCCATTTCCCTCATGAATACTGACTTTTTGATATTTTTCATCTGTTATTTTTTGTATTAAATCTGATAAATTCTGTGTAAATTTTGGAGTAACACTTTTTTTCATTTGCTCATATGCTTTTTCTAATAATTCTTTTGTAGCTTGAATACATTTATTTTTTTCTTCTACAATTTGTAGCTGTTCTTTTAAATTTTCATATTCCTCTTTTAATGAAATAATTTCTTCTAGTTTTTCAGAAATATTTTTATCTTCATATTCTAAACTATTTAACTGTAAACGATAATTTATGATTTGTTGTTCTGAATCTTCTATTTGTTTTTGTATTTCTTCTATTTTTAACACTAAATTTTTATCTGAAATTTCTTTTTGTTTTTGTATTTTATTTTTTTGCTTTTGCAATTCCTTTTTTAATTTTTTATTTTTTATATAATTTATTCCAAGTAAAATTAACTCAATTGGAATAAGTGACAATAATATGTAGTTTATTATTTTATTGGATATAAAATTAAAATTTAATATGTTTATTATGATTAATAAAACAAATATGATTCCAAAAACAAAATAATTCTTTTTCATTTTTTCTTCTTTTTCATTTTGTAATTGTCTTTTTAATTCACTTTTTTCTTCTTCTATTTGACTTTTTTGTGTTAACATATTTAGTTTCTTTAATTCATTATTTCTATTTTGTTCTTTCTCTAATTCTTCCAAAATTTCGTTCTTGTTACTCTCTAAATTGTGCTTATTTTCTGTGTAGCATAGTTCTGTCTTTAAGACAGTCTGTATCTCTTTCATACGTTTTTGTATCAAATTGAGGGGTCTATCTTGTGTTCGGCTTGTTCCAACTTCTTCTACCAGTCTCTTATTTAGCTTGTCCATTGCCTTTTTAAATGACACATTGTCTTCCCCTGTTCCCGCAAGGTTTGCAATCTTTTGAACCAACACATTCTGTGTAGAATTGTCAAGCACTACCTCTTGTTGCTGGGTCATAATAGTAGAAACGTACATGTTTTCATCCACATTTGTTTGACTGCTAAAGAATTGATTACCATCCTTTTTGTCAACTTTATACTGACTAGAAATCTCTTCTAAATCATCATTAAATAGCTTGGCATTTTTCTTGGTAAAGTCTCTATAAATCTCATAACTAGTTCCATCATCTAATCTATATTTTATCTTACCAGAAAATTCTTCTCCAACCCATGGTTTATATTTTTCATAATTTGATATTTCTTTTCCATTTTTATTTTTAGAAATTCCATAAAAAATATTTTTAATGTAATTTAATAAAGTAGATTTTCCACTTTCGTTTTTTCCATAAATAATATTCAAATTATTTTTCAACTCAATTTCTTTTTCTTTCAAAATTCCATAGGAATTTATTTTTATCTTTTCAATTCTCACGAATAGCTCCTTATTTTTTATTCTATTTTTATTTATCCATAATGGATAATCCAATTTCTAATATTTTATTCATTTCTTCTTCTGTATATTTTTCTTTTTCTTCTAATAATTGTTTGATAAAAATTCCTTTTAATGTTGTTTCATTTATCATTTTTTCTATTTCATAATCTGGCTGTGTTTTATTTTTGATTTTAATAACATTTTCTCTTTCTATAAATTTCATCAATTCTAAAATATCAATTTCAAATTTTCTTTTTCCTACTAATATTATTTTATAAAATTTATTTTCATCTAATAATAATTCATTTAACTTTTCTATTAATTCTTCTAAATCATTTATTGAAGTAATATCTAATTCCAATTCTACAAACTCTTTATTGTCTACTGGAATAAATGCTATTTCTAATTTTTCTTTTGTTAGCTCTCCTACAATAAATCCATGTTTTCCTAATTCATCAAATCCCATAGAAATAGTAGATCCTGGATATACAATTCTCTGATTCTCCTCGGTATCATAATCTAACTTATGAATATGCCCAAGTGCTACATAGTCAAAACCTAATTGTTTTAATTTATTCTTATTAATTTGGTTGTATTGCAGTCCGAGATTCAGTAGCGTTTAAGCTGCCATGTGTAATAAAAATATTAACTTTATTTTTATCTTCTATTATAATATTATCTAAATTAATACCTGGATGATAAAAATCCTCAAATCCTACTCCATAAATATCAGCTTTAGGTGTCGTTACTTTTTCTATTTTAGAAGTAAATATTTTTACATTATCATTCCATTCAAAATTATAATACATAGAATTTTTTAAATATGGATCATGATTTCCTGGTGTAATAAAAATTTGAGTTTGTGGAATTTTTTGAAATAAATGATTAATATATTCAATAGTAGTTTTCTTTATATATTCATGTTCATAAAAATCTCCACTAATAAATAAATATTCAATTTTATTTTCTTGAATATATTGAATTATTTTTTTTAATACTTCTCTTTGTTCCAATCTTCTTATTTTTCCAAAATTATTTTTTAAACTTAAATTAGTAAATGGTGTATCAAAATGTGTATCAGCTATATGTATAAATCTCATTTTTTTCTCCTCTATTGCATTTATTTTTTCTGCCACATTTTATCGTATTTTTTTGGTTTAGTCAACATATTTCAAAACATTCGTTTTTGATTTTATTCTCTGAATTTTTATTTTTTAATATTGTCTCATTGTCTACTACCTTTCTTGACTCTTTTCCTTTCTTTTCTGTTCTCTTATTTAAGCATTTTCTCATCTCTATTTTCATCATCATTACGTAAACTTAATGTTGATTTTCTATCTTCTTCTTCAAATTTCCATTTTTTTCTTTATCCGCAAGCTTTTTGTACTATTCTTTCTATCCCTTTTTTAT
>CANDRW010000086.1 GCA_947388675.1 uncultured Clostridium sp.
CTTTCAATGAGTGATACTCATAAAAGTAATGATTTATCAAGTATTTGCTATGCTATCCTTGATGAACTATCAAAAACACCAAATTATCCAATTAAGAAATGTCAAAATTGTGGAATGTATTTTATTCCAACTTCAAAAGTAGATGAAATTTATTGCGACTATCCAAAAGAAAACTCAAAAACTTGTAGAGATTTAGGTGCTTTTCAATCTTACACTGAAAGGCTAAAACAAAATAAGGCTATGGGCGAATACAGAAGAACTTATCAACAAAAATTTATGCAAGTTAGAAAAAATAAGGAAAATAAAGAACTTTCTAAAAATTTTGAAACTTGGAAAAAACAAGCTAAAGAAAAAATTAATCTTATGAAAAAAGGCAAACTTACTGAAAATGAAGTCTATGAGTGGATTCTAAAAAATAAATAATATCTATTTTTATTCTTATATTTTATTTTTTTTACTTAACAGATTAGAGGGGTAAAAGGCAATAATATATTGCCTTTTACCCCTCACTTTTATTGTAGAATGTATTTATTAGAATATAAGGAGTGTTTTTACTATGAATCGCCGTAGAGGAATTAATAATAAATTAAATGTCATATCTGAAAACTTTAAGAAATTCCGTGCAGAAAGTGGATTTTCTCAAAAAGTTTTATGCGAAAAATTAGAATTGATTGGTCTTAATTTATATAAAGCTGATATATATGCTATTGAGCATAATAAACGTTGTGTAAAAGATTATGAATTATTAGCATTTTCAATCGTTTTTAATAGACCTGTTGCTGACTTCTATAAAGATGTTAATGATTTTAGTTAATTTTAGTTTTTGATTTTGTACTTAATTAAGTTCCGAAAACTAGTAATAGTTTTGCTATACCAACTGCTTAATTAAGTACATTTTTCTTTGATTTTGATACCATCTATTAGACCGAACTTTATATGCTAAATGCGTTTTAAAATTACATATTTCATATATTAGATTATTTATTTCTTTTAGTTTTCCTTTTTCTGTATCATCTAATTTTTCAATTAATGTATTACTTGCAATTTTTAATTTTTGTATTGCTATTTTATATTCTGTACTATCTGAATATGCATCTTCACATTTTTTTAGTTTATCATCTATATTTTTATCATATAAATTTAATGCTACAAATTCCATAGGTTCTTGAATTTGTTTTATATAATTTAAATAGATCTTCTTTCTAGCTTTTACATCTTTTTTTACTTCATCAATTGTTTCATATTTTTCAAACACATTTATTACATCTATAAATTGAGCCATCATAAATAGTTCTATGTCTTGCCTTGTAAGACTTTTATCATTGTTCATCTTATTTCACCTCCCTCCTCAACCATTTTATTTATCATATCACTTTTTAAAAATCTCGACAATACTTTACTGTCGTTTATTTTTGTTGTATAATAAATTTGAAAAATTTTTATATGAGGAGAGTGTATATATGAGTAAATTATATGATATTTATAAGAAATTAAAGAATGAAAATAGCGAAACCCTCTATTTATTCAAAAGTGGTGTATTTTACATATGTTTAGATGATGATGCTAAAGTTCTGTCTAAAATATATAATTTAAAACTAACAAATTTAAACGTTGATATAGTAAAATGTGGTTTTCCGTGTTCTAGCTTTGATAAGTATTATAAACTATTTGTTAATGATGATATCAATTTTAAAATTGTAGAAAATAATGCAATTTTTGATAGTTCTGATTATTTGCTAAATAAATCAATATTATCTTTATTAGATAAAATAAGTAAAGTAAACATAGATAATTTATCAGTTTCAGAAGCATATCAATTCATAGAAGAATTACAGGAACTTACTTTGAAATTAAAATAGGAGCTACATATGAATAAGTGTTATATAATAGGGAAAGTTGCTAATGATCCTATTTTTGAATTTTTCTTTATGGGAAATAATATTTCTATCTGTTATTTTTGGATTGAATTAAAAAATAATTGTAAAATAAAAGTATTTGCATTAAATGAACTTGCAGACTATATATATCAAAACATTCATTCTAATCAAATAATTTTAATAGATGGCTGTTTAGATTGTAAAGGGAATAAAGATATCTCTATTCAAATAAAAAACATTGAAGTTATAATTTAGGTATTTAAAAGATGAAACTACTTCATCTTTTCTTCGTTATAAAAGCATAAAACAAGTATATTCGTATATCATACTACTAATACCTGTTTTATTGTATCATATTTACCTAAATTAGGAAGGAGTAAACCTCTTTAATATCTAATATATCTCTGTATATATTCCTTAAAATATATAATCTGGAATAATATTAGAGTGCTGGGCGAAACCCGTTGTTCGTGTTAGTGTTAGTCGCAGTGTTGTTATCACGGTAGCACGCAGGGTTGTCAGAATAGCTGTTGTTGAAGCTACCCCCACGAAGCAACTGAGCCTTTGATTTACCCCTAATTTATATAGAATAAATTCTTTTTTAGTCTATATATATTTGCATATTTTATATATCCGAAATGACCACATAAGTATTTTTTTGCTTCTCTACTCGTCATTGTTCCATTTTTTATATTTTCTTTTAAATCCTTAATTTTCTTTTTTAATTTTTTCTTTCCTTTTTCTCTAAGTTTCATTCTATATTCATTTATTTTATAACCACAAAAATTAACCCCTTGTTTACTTTTAAATATTTGTGTTTTACTATTTAATTCTAATTTTAATTCATCTTGTAAAAATTTTGTAATTTCAAGCAATGTTTTCTTTGCTTCTTCCTTGTTTTTGACTAAAATAATTGTATCATCCATATATCTAAAATAATACTTTAATTTTAATTTATGTTTTGCATATTGGTCTACTTCGTTTAAATACACATTTGCAAAGATTTGTGATGTATAATTTCCTATTGGAATTCCTGTGTTTCCTTCAGTAGAATATATTATTTCATTTATTAACCACAGTAGTTTCTTATCTTTTATTTTTTTATTTACTATGTTCATCAATATTTCTTTATTTATATTTTGGAAATATTTTCTTACATCCATCTTTATAATATAGTAATCTTCCCATATTCGTTTACAATGTAACATAGCTTTTTTTACATCTAATGTTGCTTGGTGCATACCTTTATTTGGCAAGCATGCATATGAAGTTTCTATAAATTGTGGTATAAATGTAGGAGCAAGAAAATTATCTACCAACCATCTATGAACTACTCTATCAATATATCTCGATTTTTGTATTTTTCTCAATTTTGGTTCGTGAACATAGAATATAGTATATCCTCCATGTTTATATGTTTGATTTTTCAAGTTTTCATATAAATATTTGACATATGCTTCTTTTTTCAAATTAAACAGTATTATGTCTTTCCTACAATTTTTATTTTCACAACTTTTTTTATGTGCTTCCATCAACTTTTCATATGAAAGTTTTTTATCAAACTCATTTCTTAATGTTTTGGGCATAAGCCTTTAATAAACCTCCAACTATTCTTCCTAATTCATCTAAAAGTGACATACTATATGAAAACTTTTTTTCATCAATCCATCTATTATCTTTCATTATTCTTAAAAAAACTCTTTGTACATTTATTCGTGCATCTATTTTATTGATATAGTCTAATTTTTCTTCCATACCTATTTTTCCAAGCATCATAACATCTTCAAGCATAATATACATCATATTTTTATATTCATTACCTATGTTAAATTTTTCTGTTCTAGGTAATTTCATTATTATATTCAACATATATCTTATATAATTTTCTGTTTTTGGTATTAATGTTAGTTCTCTCTTTGTTTCCATTTTTACCTCTTAATTAGTATATTTCTTTAGCACTTATCTAATTTCTCATTAATTTCATAGTTCCATCTCGTTATGATTTATCGCTACCAGTGTTCAGTGCTACTTTATATAAAGTGCTGGGCGAAACCCGTTGCGCGTGCTAGTGTCAGTCGCAGTGCCGTTAGCACGGTAGCACGCAGGGTAGTCAGAATAGCCGTCGTAGAAGCTACCCCCACGAAGCATGTATGATTCGACTGTATTGTTTGGGTAAGATGCCTCCTGTGTCCATTCCCATAAATTTCCTGCTACATCATATAAGTTTTTCTTTTTTA
>CANDRW010000087.1 GCA_947388675.1 uncultured Clostridium sp.
ATAGGGAGGTATAGAAAATGGGAGGATGTTGTAATAACAGTGAACTTTTATGGTTCATTATCCTATTCTTGTTACTTTTCTGCTGTGGCGGCAACAACAATTGTGGCTGTGGCTGTAACAATGGATGCGGTTGCTAATCTTTAAATAGTTTATCATTTTGAAAGGGGGGAATTTTTATGCCAGAAACTAGAGGTTGTGGATGTGGATTCGGTGACGATTGCTGCATTTGGATTATTATTGTAATTCTTTTAATCTGTTGTTGTGGTGGCGGTAGAAGCTGCTGCTAATTCTAAGAATACTTAGAAAAAAAGAGACATAAAACTCCTTCTTTTGAGTTTTTGTCTCTTCTGTTTTATTTATTTATTTCTTTATTTTTCTCTTCAGAACTAGGTCTCCTTCTATCATTAGTCCTTCTTTCTGATGGATTACCTAAATTATTTTTTCTTCTATCCTCTTTATTTTTTCTCCTATTTTCAAATACGTTTCCCTTATCATCTACTATCATAAGTACCTCCTTTTATTCCTTCTTTGTTTCTCGTTTTGTTTATCATACCTAATTTCTTCAAAAAATGCAATAGAAAATTAAAACTTAGTTTATCTTTCTCTCTTATGTCCCCTATCCTCTTTTGATTGTTTTGGTATTGCTATATTTTCTGAAACTTGTGATACATTGCTTTTAGCCAAAGCTACTATTCTTCTTACAAACTTCCTGTGTTTTTGAATATTTGATTCCTCTTGTGTACTAGTATCATTTTCATCTCTTAACGACTCTTCTAATTTTTTCATTCTCGCCTGTTTACCTTGCCCTCTTTACTCTTATTATTTCTGATATCTTTGATATAGGAAGTAACCTCATTGGATACTTTAAGAAGCCTTCATAGATTTCTTCTATTAATAGTGTATTGTCATAAAACTTAGCCTCTCTTCTTCGTATCTTTCCTCTTTCTTCTAGTAGCCTGTCTCCCTCTTTTCTAATTCCTTCTATTATACCAGCAGTCATTTCGCTTTCTAATAAATTGTGCCTTACTCC
The DNA here is from genome assembly GCA_947388675.1 of uncultured Clostridium sp. Taxonomy (GTDB): domain Bacteria; phylum Bacillota; class Clostridia; order TANB77; family CAG-508; genus CAG-273. Next base: position 1,031 of record CANDRW010000087.1, read on the forward strand.
TACTTTTATTTTTCCTTCTATTCCTAACTCTATAAGCATATCTTGTAGTGCCACATTACATATGGTTTGTTCTACATCTAATTTGGCTAGCTGTTGAATAGTTCCCTTCTTATTTAATACTCGAATTCTTTCTCTAAATATTTTATTGATTAAACTATTACATTCTTTTACTTGTACAATTATAGCCTCTTTATTTTTTCTTATATAATTAACATGTATACTGTCTAATATTGTTTCAAAACTGGATAAATATGTTTTACCTAGCTTTTCCCCTAATTCTTTAACCACTGCTACTTCATATATATATCTTTCTTCCCTGCCACTGTAAATAAAAGAATTCTTTTGTTAATCCTAATGCATATATCACCGCTCTTACAGCATTTTGCATATGAAAATAGCCAGCACACTTCTCTTCCAAAGAATTACCCTTTTGTAATTTTTGAGCCCATAGTATTTCCGCAAATTCATCTATAATAGTACCTTGTATGCCACTCATGTTCTTTGTATTAATCACTTGAAGACCTACTTCTATTTTACTGTCATTCAATTTTCTTGTCTTTATAGCATGTCCCAACTCGTGCATCATAACATTAATAAATTCTTCTATCTTTTCTACGTCATATGCAAAAATTGCTTTTAAATACTCTATTGATATAGCTATATGACTATTAATGGTTCCCTTAGATTTATTTACTCTAATCTTATTCCTTCCTTTTTCTAGTCCTCTCATATTTTTAAACTGAATATCTTGTAAATTATCAAATCTATCGAGGGCTTTTTGCAAATCTTTCTCTGTCCATTTGTATTGTTCAACTGCTCTTACAAAAAATTCTCTTATAATTGGATGAAATGCTTAGTGTATTTCTTTTGTTGATAGTGCTTTACTAACTTTTTGGATAATCTCTTCTTGTTCCATTTTTCTTCCTTATTTTTCTTCTTCATTTTTTATCATTATTTGTAAATCAATTTTATTTTTTCGTTTGATTTTAGCATCTCTCAAGTGTATTATTCTATATTCTTAATCAGTAATTTTAATCTTCTTTATAAATTGAATTTTATCTGCTCCACTAGGAATTTTAAAACTCATATTCTACACTGTCTTTAAACTATTTTTGGTTTATGATAGCTTCTACATTTTTAGTTAAAATATGTATAGTTTTAAAAAATTATTTATGAATTAAATGCTTCTTTTCTATCATCTTTACGTTGCTGAATACTTGAACCAGTTTTGGACACTCCAGTTACTTTTTGAGCAAAAAAGACTTTCAGAAAACTCTAAAAGTCTTAGTACTATTGGTTGGGCTGGGTAGTTGCTATCTTTCTATTCCCCTTATATATCAACCTTTCCATAGCTTTTTTCTATTTTTTCATTAGATTTTCATTAGATTACATATTATTATAAAAGAAGGAAAATGTCAATATTAATACCCATTTTCCCAGTCAAATCCTGCTTTTGTCCCCATTTTGTATATATATAATGTATAATTTTGAAATATAAATGATAAAAATCTATATTTAATATTCATTTGTTTTCGTAATTCTTCTAATAAAATTTCTTCCATTTTGTTCCCTCCCATTTCCATTGTAAAAGTTTTCTGCAATTATGTCAACTTTAATCGTTCGACAAATTCTGTCGAAAACGAACAAAAATCAAAGCAACTTGTTGATATTGCTATATTTACTTTGTCGAAATTGTCTTTTTATATTCCTACACCATTTTTGAAATTTTAGCCCAGATATATATCTTATTGATTCAGAACTTAGATAATTATTTTTATGTGCATATTTATTCCATTCTTCTATTGCTGGTATTCTTTTGTAAATTTTAAAATACTTCTGTAATCCTACAATGCTTATTTCATACCAAAATTTCATATTCATAAAAAAATCACCAAGCTAATTATACTATAATAAAAGAACAATATGTTTTATTTCAGTTTATTTATTAGATCATCCATGTATTTACTCGCTTGATCATCCTTCTTTAGATTTAATTCCGATTTCTTTTGCTTTATATACATTCTAGCTTCTTTATATTTCTCTGCTCTTAATAAATCATCAATTTCATTTAAACTATTAATCCATTCTTCTTTTGTGTTCATGCATTCACCTCCAGTTTTTTCAATAGTATATTAACATACTTTATAGCTACTTTACAATTATTTTTCTCTACATAAATATACTCAATATTGTTTACTATTTTACGCATATTTCTTCTTTTTTTGTAGCATAATTTTAAAAATTCCATTGCTGCAAATTTATCTCTTACTAATGATATTTTAATCATCTGCAGCAAATCATATTTACTATATTGTTTAATGTCTCTTAATTCGTTTTCTTTCATATTCTCATTTCCTCATATTTTATTCATGGTTAGCTCATCTAACCATATTTTATCAAAAAATATCATAAAATCAAGAAAATATGAAAAAATAAAAAAGGGTACTGGATATGATAAAGAAATACAATAATGTTTATAAGAACATAACTTCAAAGATAATTAGAGAAGCTCGTTTGAATAAAAACCTAAGTAGAATTCAGTTATCAAATAAATTAGAATTGTATGGTGTTTACTTAGATAGAGGCGAAATAAGATTAATAGAAAATAATGATTTAATGCTAAAAGACTTTGAATTAGTCGCAATTGCTAAAATTTTAGATCTTGATTTGAATTTGCTAAAAAAATTAATGGATTGATAATAAAAGATAGATTATTTTATATAGTCTATCTTTTTCTTATCGATTTACAAAAATCTATAAAACTCATATTGCTAATTGCTCTTAAAGTTCTTGTTG
>CANDRW010000088.1 GCA_947388675.1 uncultured Clostridium sp.
GAGGGTTTAAAGTAGTACCAAATTCACCAGAAGGAACAGATGCAAGTGAAAAAGTAGACTATACGTATAACGGAGATGGAACACCTGCAGTGCAAGATGGAATAGTAATAGAAGACAATGAAGGAAATCAGTTTGTATGGATACCAGTAGGGGATATTAAGAATAAAGATGGAAGTACAACGACTATAACTTTAGGAAGATATACATTTGCAAGTAATGGAACACCAACACTACAGCAAAATACAGATAATTATACAGAAATAGTATCACTATTAACTCATTATCAAGAATTAGTAAGTAGTTCTGATAATACCCCAGCTAAAAATCTTGGAGATTTTGTCACAAAAACGAAGGCAAATGGAGGATATTACTTAGGAAGATATGAAGCAAGTCAAGGAACAGATAATAAAGTAAAGTCACAAGCTGATAAAGTAGCATGGGGTAGAATTACTCAGACAAATGCAGCAGCAAATGCAAGAAATATGTATAGTAGTAATTATGTAGAAAGTGATTTGATAAATAGTTATAGTTGGGATACAGCGATTGTGTTTATCCAAAATTATTCAGGAAATATCAATTATGCTAATAAGAATTCTAGTAATACAAGTCTATTAAATACAGGAAAAGCAGGAGATAAGGTATGTAATATCCATGATATGGCTTCTAATTGTAGGGAGTGGAGTACAGAGCGCTGTACGGGCACCAATACTCCGTGTGTCATTAGAGGTGGTAATTGCCTCAACAGCAACTACACTGCGTCTGACCGTAGTAGCGACTATACGACGAACACTCACACCAACGTCTCTTTTAGGCCCCTACTTTATACAAAGTAGTCCTGTACACTGGTTTACGTAATTTGGAAAAGGAAAAGACTAGAAAATTTTCGCACTAAAAAGAATATATATAGCGAATCGAAGATACGCTAATAGTGAAAAATTGAAAAGTCTTGAGTGAAACGAAAAGAAATTTCAATTTTTCACTAGCGTGGCGCCACTTCAAGTGATGGTAGTTATCATAAGGAAGATAGAAAAAAGTAGATACATAGATAGAATTATGCATAGATTTGTGGTAGACAATTTCTTAAAAGAACATTTTGAAAAGAGTTTCATTTATCATACTTATGCTTGTATTAAAAATAGGGGGATGCTAACAGATAAGAAGCTATTATGGCTGTTACAAGAAATTATTTATTCCAATTGTACACAAGAAGAAAAAGAAATGATGTTAAATTTCAATACAGGGAAGAATAACACAAGGTGGAGTTGAATTAGAAAGGATAGTAATATAAAAAGTCATCTTTCTATTAGTTCAGAGTAATCGTGAAAAATGTCGAATTTTGTAATGCGAAATTTCTTGCAAAAAGCGACAAAAGTAACTATAATAAGTTCATATTTTTAGTCAGAAGTTTTTGTCTATGAATAAATTTATTTCAAAGGAGAACACTTATGTCAGAACAATATTTTAATTCAAATCAAAATTTAAAAAAGAAAATCTTATCACCAAAATTAGATGTGGTATTCCAAGCTTTATTTGGAGAAGTAGGAAGTGAAAGAATAACAAGAAGATTTTTGCAAAGTATTTTAAAAGAAGAAGTTACAGAAGTAGACTTAAGCCAGAATGTAATACTAAGACGAGAAAGAGAAGACGATAAATTAGGAATACTAGATATTATTGCAAAAATAAATCAAAAGGAATACTGCAATATAGAAATGCAATTAGTAAATACAGGAGAAATAAAAGAAAGAATATTATACTATTGGAGTAAAGTTTATGCTAAGCAATTAAAGAAACACCAAGATTACAAAGAATTGGAAAAAACAATAGTTATCTTAATAGCAAACTTTAAGATAGAAGGGTTAGAAGAGTTAAAGTATCATACAGAATGGAAAATAGTGGATAACGAAACTAGAAAAGTAATATTGACAGATAAGTTTGAGTTGTGTATAATTGAATTGCCTAAGGTAAAGGAAACAGAGGAGCAAGAGGAGTTGATGGACTGGCTTTGCTTTTTGGAGAATCCAAAATCTGAAAGGATAAAAGAGAAGATGGAAGAGAATGAAGAATTGAAAGAAGCAGTAGAGAAGCTAGAGGGAATGAGTGAAGATGAATATATGCAAAGAATAGCGGATTTAAGAGAAAAAGCAATATTAGACTACAATAGCGGAATGAGTTTTGCATTAAGGAAGGGACTAGAGCAAGGAAGAGAAGAAGGTGAAAAAGAGGGGGAAAGAAGGGCAAAATTAGAAACAGCAAGAAAAATGCTAGAAGAGAAAATTCCAGTAGAAACAATTGTAAAAATAACAAACTTGTCCAAAAAAGAAGTTGAAGAATTAAGGAAAAATTAGTATAGAAACGAATTATATAGCAAAAAAATGGCCATCTCTTTATTATAGAGATGGCTATTTTAACATATTTATTATTTTGCAGCCTTTTCCTTTTGGTTGGTAGAGGTTATTTCCACATCCTCCTTCTCCAAAGCCTTTCTTTCCTTCTGTTGCTTAGCTAGGTTATCCTTAGCAACGGTCATCAATAACTTAATCCTATTCGTCTGGTTAGCTTCACTAGCGCCAGGGTCATAATCAATAGGAGAAATATTGGCTTCTGGATATAGGGAGCGGATAGTCTTAATAACCCCTTTACCCACAACATGGTTTGGTAAGCAAGCAAAAGGTTGTACACAAACAATATTTGGAATACCATGTTCAATATATTCTATCATTTCAGCTGTTAAGAACCAGCCTTCACCAGTTTGGTTACCGATAGATAATACATCTTTTACCTTAGTTTCTAATTCAAAGATATTGCAAGGCAACAAATATCCTTTTTTAGAATTTTGAAGTGCAATAATCACATCTTTTTCTAAAATATCAATTAATTTAATAGCAGCTTTAAACAATTTAGAGGACATCTTATTTGTCTTAATTAATTGATTAAAAGTAATTTTATGAGTAGCAATAAATTTAATAAATCCCATAAAATCAGGTAGAATCACTTCTGCGCCTTCTTCTTCTAATTTATCAGTTACAAAGTTATTACCAAAAGGATGATATTTAATTAAAACTTCTCCTACAATACCAACCTTAGGCTTTTCTACAGACGTATCTAATTCTATTTTTTCAAAATCATTTACAATTTCATAAATACTCGCTTTAAATTCCTTCAAAGTAGACTTTTCGATTAACTTCTTACACTTATTCATCCATTCATCAAATAGTGCTTTAGTTTCGCCTTTATGTACCTCATAAACTCTGTTTTTAGTCAACATTTTTTGTAATAAATCTGCATAAACTACAACCTTCAATAATCTTTCAATTAAAGGAAGGGTAAGCTTAAAGCCAGGCATTTTTTCCATACCTACTACATTGAAAGAGATAACAGGGATATTTGGAAAACCAGCATCTTTTAAGGCTTTACGAATAAATCCAATATAGTTAGTTGCTCTACAACCGCCACCAGTTTGAGACATAATCAAAGCAGTTTTATTCAAGTCATATTTGCCAGATTCCAAAGCTTCTATCATTTGACCTGTTGTTAGAATAGAAGGATAGCAAGCATCGTTATTGACATATTTTAAACCAGTTTCTACTGTATGTGGAGTACATTCTCTTAAAAGCTCTACATGATATCCAGAAGCAGCTACAGCAGACTCTATTAAGTCAAAATGGATAGGCGCCA
>CANDRW010000089.1 GCA_947388675.1 uncultured Clostridium sp.
AATGGGTTTTATAGGTAGATCCCATTTAAAAAACCTAAATATATTATACAAGAAGATTAAATTAGGAGAGAATAGAATGGGTTTTTTTGATAAACTAAAACAAGGGTTAAGTAAAACCAAAAGTTCATTTGATGAAAAAATGAATAATGTATTTAGCAACTTTAGAAAGGTAGATGAAGAACTATTAGAAGAATTAGAAGAAGCACTAATTATGTCAGATGTAGGAGTAGAAACATCTACTAGAATTATTAGTAATCTAAGAGATAGAATTAAAAAAGAGAAAATAGAAGAGGAAGAGGGAGTGAAAAACGCCTTAAGAGAAGAAATACAAAAGATATTAGATGAAGTAGATAATTCGTTACACTTAACAACTAATCCTTCTGTTATTTTAGTGGTAGGAGTAAATGGAGTAGGAAAAACCACGTCTATTGGAAAAATTGCTAATCGATTAAAGCAAGATGGTAAAAAAGTAGTGATAGCAGCAGCTGATACCTTTAGAGCAGCCGCTGTAGAACAATTAGAAATTTGGGCAAATCGAGCAAATTGTAAAATGGTAAAAAAGGACGAAGGAGCAGACCCCGCCTCTGTAGTGTACGAAGCTATTCAAATTACAAAACAGGAACAAGCAGATGTCTTAATTTGTGATACTGCAGGAAGATTGCATAATAAAAAATATTTGATGGACGAGTTACTAAAAATAAAAAAAGTAATTGATAAGGAATTACCAGATAGTGCCAAAGAAGTATTAATGGTATTAGATGCAACTACTGGGCAAAATGCTATTTCACAAGTAAAAGCTTTTAAAGAAACTGTAGATATTAATGGTTTGATTTTAACGAAGTTAGATGGAACAGCCAAAGGTGGAGTAGTGATTGGAATTGTTGCAGAAAACAAGATGCCAGTAAAATTTGTAGGAGTAGGAGAGCAAATAGATGATATGCAAATCTTTAAAAGTGAGGATTTTGTTAAAGCATTAATCTAAATGCATAATGTTGGAAAGGAGAATTACAATTGGAAGAACAAAACAAAACAGCAAACACAAAAGAAAATTCAAATAACCAACCAGAAGAAATCAAGGAGAATAACAAAGCTAATAGTGTAAAAGAAGAAAAAGACATTCAAATAAAAGAAAAGCCGAAAAAAGGAAAAGCAAGAAAATGGATAGTACTAGCCTTCTTATTACTAGCTATCATTGTATTATATATTATTTATCGTGGAGAATATTTAGAAACATTAGAATTAGGAGAACAGTATTTAAGCATTTTTTGGCAAAACCTTACTTATCGTTTCACTACATTTGGAATAGCTTTTATCCTTTTATACTTTATAATATATCTAACTAATAGAAGTATTAAGAAAGGATTGACCCCCTTTTTTGAACAAGAAAAAAAGTCAATTCCTAAATTGCCAAATAAGTCAATAGCATTTATTTTAGCTATTATTATTAGTTTTGTCACAACAAATGTAATTATGGAAAGGCTAATGCTTTTTATTAATAGTACTGCTTTTGAAATGACAGACCCAGTATTGGGATATGATATTGGCTATTTCATTTTTGGACAACCATTTATCAAGTTCTTATTACAATACGGATTATTTATTGTGGTAGGCTTAACCATATATACTGTATTTTATTATATCATTGCTTTTAATGTATTCTTTGAGGGAGTAGATAGAGAAACTTTAAAAAAGAGTTCTCTCATTAAACTATTATGTAGAAATGTTACTTTAATTGCTTTTTTTGTGGCAGGATATATGTTTGTTGAAACACATAATGTAGGACTTCAAAGATTTATTAACTTAAACGAAATTGGAAACTATGCTTTATATGGAGCGGGAATTTCAGAAGTTACAATCAAATTATGGGGGTATCGTATTCTAAGTGTTCTTATCATTATTGCAGTTATGGCAGCAGTAAGGGCTTTTAAGAAACAAAATACCAAAAGAGTTATTTTATCTTTGGCAACAGTACCGATTTATTTAATTGCTATGTTACTTGTTTTAGTGGGATTTGAAGTAATATTTGTCAATTCCAATACTTTAGATAAACAACAGTCGTATATTGAACAAAATATTAATTATACAAAGCAAGCTTATGGGATTAACATAGATGAAATCAACCTAGAAGAAAATGCAACTATAACAAGCGAAAAGGTAAAGCAAAACACAGAGGTTATAAATAATATTGCAATGGTAGATAAAGAAACTGTTTTAAAGAATTTAAATACATTGCAAACCAATAAAGGATATTATACATATGGTACTACACAAATAGCAAACTATCGTGTAAATGGTGTGCCACAATTAATGTATATATCACCAAGAGAAATTAGTAGTTCTACAAGAACATATAACAATAAAACATATGAATATACCCATGGATATGGTGTGATTTTAACATCAGCTACCTCAGTAGATGAAAAAGGAAATCTAATTGACTTACAAAAAGATTATACAAGCCATTCAAATGACATTGTCTCTATCAATCAGCCAAGAATTTATTTTGGACTAGAGACCAATGATACAGTTGTAACAACTAGCAAGGAAAAGAGTGAATTTGATTATCCTATTACAGAATCTACAAAAGCAGAGAATGCAACCAATAACTATGATGGAGAAGCTGGCTTAAGCTTGAATTTTCTAGATAGATTTGTCTTAGGAATAAAAGAAAATGACTTAAAACTTGCTTTTTCAGGAAATGTAGATAAAGATAGTAAAATTTTGATTAACCGTAATATTATAGAGAGAGCAAAAACGTTATTACCATATATTCAGTATGATGAAAACCCTTACTTAGTTACTACAAGTGAAGGAAAATTAGTATGGGTATTAGATGGTTATACTATATCCAATAATTATCCATATTCACAAAGAATAACGATGCAAGAAGAAAGCATTTTAGATAAATTAGAATTAAACTATATTAGAAATTCTGTTAAGGTATTAATAGATTGCTATGATGGAACAATTAGTTTCTATATTACAGATAGAACTGATCCAATTATTATGGCATATCAAAAAATGTATCCAGATTTGTTTGTAGATAAAGATACATCCATTCCTAATGATATTAGTAGTCAATTTGTATATCCAGAATTCTTATATAGTATTCAAGCACAGATTATGCAAAGATATCACAATATTCAACCAGATGTATTATACCGTGAAGATGATGTTTGGGAAATAGCTACACATAATACTAGTAAAGTATTATCTAAAACAGGGACACAGATGAAGCCATACTATACTATGGTGAAAACAACTGATAGTGATGAACCAGTTTTGGGCTTAGTGTTACCATATACACCATATGAAAAACAAAATTTAACTGCCTATTTAATTGGAACTTATGAAAATGGAGAAAAGAAATTGACATTATATAAATATCCAACAGGTAGTAATGTATTAGGACCAATGCAAATTGATACACAATTAGAACAAGATGAAAGAATTTCAAAAGAAATTGCAAGTCTAAATGTAGCAGGAACGAAGATTAGTAAAAATATGATAGTAGTTCCAATTAATAACTCACTACTTTATGTAGAA
>CANDRW010000090.1 GCA_947388675.1 uncultured Clostridium sp.
ACTGGCTTTAGTAGGATAATTTTGTGCATTTTTTTAAATTTGCTCATTTATAGTTCTATATATAATTCACCGCAAGGACAAATTTTCAAATGCGTATAATGTACAAAATCTGAATCTTTACTTTCAAAATGTTTTGCTTGTTCAATAAAGCCATGTTCTAGGCTTTTATTGGATAAAGCATATGCCGTATAATATAATGGTCTTCTCCATGTTTCATTTTTATCAAGTAAATGTGCTAACTCAATTGCAATTTTATCAGCTGGATAAATTCCTTCAAATAACAAAAATAATTCTTTTATTGATTCGCTTTTTTTAGAATAAAAAAAACTCAAAATCAATCTCGAAAGAGATGTATATTCATTATTTAAAACTTGATTAAGTGATACTAAATTTAAACACTTATATCCAAAAATATCACCTTTCCTGAATAAATCACACATGATACGCAAAAATATTGAACTCGCTCCAGAATACAAACATATATCTGTTTTTTTATTTTCACTATCACACTTTTCCTTTGTTAATGCTATACTTCTATTAATATTATCTTGATATTCCATAACAGCAGATTGCATAATATTAGCACAACCACGAAAATTATGATTCCAAAATGCTTTATAGTTTGTTCGTATAACTTTTGTAGAATTTAATTCATTAATTAATTTAAGCTTTTCAAGAGTTGATGCATATAAATTTGTTTTTTTTATTAAGTTTTCAAAAAATGCAGTCTTACTTCTAACTATTTCGCAATAATCAAAATAATTTGATATTTCTTTTCTAACTATATATGGTTCATTATATCCATTTTCTGTTACTACTTCACTTTTTCTTTTAAACGTATTGTCTAAATTAACTCTTACTGCAGTTATTTTTCTATATGTCACAAAAATAGTAAATTTCGGTTTAATATTAAGTTTATATTCATTTTTATACTGACAAAACAAATCATCAATAAAGCCATTTAAATTGTGTACAAAAGAAACTAAATTTTCATCAAATTCTTCAAGAACTTCAGGGGCATCAATTGCATCTAAGTTGTCATATGCCACATAAAGATAGCTTTGTTCCGACGTAACTATATATTGTACTAACCTCCATAAAAAGTCTGTAGCCAAAAGTAACTGTATCCCTAATTTCTCCAACTGACAACTTAGAATTTTTTCTAGGTTTTTTGTACTCAATGTTCTAGTTCTTACTAATCTTTTCAATTCTTTTTCTAACACATCACTTTGAGCTAAATAATTACTTATCGTTCGACCCTTATCTATTTTTACAATATATTCATTTCGTACCAACTTTTGAAAACAATAGTATACTATAGGTTTATTTGTATCTAAAACATCTTTTAAAATTACTTTTATCATATTTTGGACTAAAGTATTTCTGATAAGAGAAATAACCTCATCTGTAGAATCGGGACATGTATTTGCACCATAATTATAATTGTAACAACTAGAAGCTAATTTATAGTTAAAATCTTCATAATGATAATTTCCTTTTTTTCCTTTTGATACTATTTCATAAAAAATCTTATTTACTAATGTTGATTTTCCACATCCAGCATAACCTTCTACAAAAATAACCTTAGAATTTTTTGCCTTTTCAATTTCGTTCAATAAGCCTTTAAATCCACCATGAATTTTAGGTTCAACACATAACTTATCATAATAAATATCAGGGGTTATTTTTTCTAATAAAATCTTATTATTCTCATCATAAATTTTTATATTATGCTCATGGAAATCAGCTTCTAATATATCTTTAACTTCTAACTCATTTAAATTAAATTCCATACTCTTCCCCTTCTAAAATCAACTTTTGTTCTTCATCTCTTTTATTACTCAGAATATCAATCTATTATTATCCTAAAAATTAATTTTATAAAGGACTTCATCAAGATTTTCGTTTTCATTAATACAAGATATTTTATTATCATCTAATAATTCCTTTAATAGAATACAATATTCTTCTTCACTTACAGTCCCTATGATTTCCCGTAATGTTTCTCCATATATAGTTTTATTCTTTTTCCCATATTTTGTTAAACCTTCATTTAATTTTTTTCTAATAGGTTTCCCAAAAACATAATTTTTATATTGAAACAACTTGTTACATGTGAGATAAGCTTTATATGCTGCATATGCCTGTATACTATTTTTTATTATTGTTTCTATCTCATCTATTCTAATATCATCTGACAAAAAAGTTTTATTTATAGCATAATATTTCTTAACTATCTCCTTATATTTCTTAATATTACAATCTAAATCATTAAATGTTTTATCATGTGGCTCTGATTTAATATTCAATGTATTTAAAAATCCATTTTTTTGTGCTCCCCAATCACAAATAGCTTTTATTACAATACAGGGGATTTTTTGTTTTCCATCCCCATTTCTTCCATAGCGTAAGCACTCTTTAAAAATTCCATACCCTTCCATTTCGCCAGCAAGTATTTTATTTGTTGTTACACTCTTTACAATATCTTGCTTAAACTTTTCATTACTCATAACAGCTTCACCAGTAATATAATTTCCAAAATATTCCCCTTCATGTTCTGAAATTATATTTAAATTAATTAAATCTCGTATACTTTGTCTTAAAGATTCTACTAATGTAAAATTATTATTGTCTATAATTTCCAATTTGTCATCTTTTATTTTTAATCCCTCACCATATGAATAAACTTTTTCTGAAATTATTACCTCTCCTAGCCTCTGATTTTTATGACTGATTCCAAAACATATACCAAACGAAATTACAGCAATAGGTTTAAATAATGTATACTGAAATGCAAGCCTAATCATATCTTCAGAACCATCTATAGTATTTGAACCAGTGAAATTTGCCATTACATGTGCCACTTTATATTTTCCCCATGAAAAAAAATAAAAATAATAGTGACTATCAAAATAATTTATTTCAACCTTTTTAATTCTTTGATTTTTGGCAATGTTTTTATGAAGTATATTAGTTTCATATTTATTTGCAGTCAAAATAAGCACATCTGCATTTTTAAATAATTCTTCAAGTTTATTATTTTCATTATTCGTAATAGATTTATATATTTCTCCGATATTTTTATCTTCTGCATTTGATAATTGTTTTATGCAATCTTCTCCATTTTTATCAAAAAAATTACATATATTGTCTTTTATACTCTCATTAATATTTTCAATATTACTTTTTTCTTTTTCCATACTTTTCACTAGAGCGTGTTTGAAAATTATCAGCTTTTGTTCATTTTATCCAAATTAGGATT
>CANDRW010000091.1 GCA_947388675.1 uncultured Clostridium sp.
TATTATTCTTATATATTTAGTAGAAGTATCGTGCTATGGGGTATAGTAGTATTCTTCCATAGGGTATAGCAAAACTCTGCTATACAACACTCGTTAGATAGATGTTTCTTTGATAGTTAATTGTTTCAACTCTTATATAATTTGCTTTTTTTAGATTGCTGATAGATTTCGTAATTGTCCTTTTTGATAGGTTTACTTTTTTAAAAATATAATCATTGCTTGCATAACAATAACCTAAATTATTTGTTAGTGCTTTAATAACACCATATACAAGTTTATCTGTTGAATTTATAGAATTACTTTTAACTATAAAATCATCTAAAACAATGCAACCCATATTTTTATAATCCTATTTCATAATCGTGTTCTTTTTGTTTTAATTCATCTTGATAAGTTACTTCTTTTGTAGAGGAATCATAGTTAAAATATAGACTATCATTAGTTTTATCAATAACTTTGATATTATTTCGATCAACTAGATAAATCTTAAATTCATTGATATTTAGATTTTTCTTTAAATAATCTAAAATATGATATTGTGATATAGTATCAACTCTGTTCTTTAAAATATCTTCTTTGTTTAATTCTCGCATAGACATTCTCCTTTCCTTTAAAAATTTAGGCAACAAAAAAACTTGTATCATCTACAAGCCACTACTTAAAAAGGCAATATGAAACATGGAACTTTATTTTATATCCTGTCCCTCGGATTGTAGTTTATTTGAAATAACACATACATTTCTTTTATTTCAATAGTTCTTTGAGTATGTCTTATTTCAAATTAGGTTTATTCTATTGCTAGAATAGGTACTAACATAAGCCTTATATCTTACTGTACCTTACTTAACTAACGCTTTTTGGCACTTTAGTTAAGGGTTATGGTATATCTACCATGAGAGTGGTCTTTATATATTAGATAATTTAGATTTTCTAATAACTCTAGACTTTTCTTTAAACCTTTATTTTTAATTCTAAAGGTTTGTTGTAGTTCTCCTACATCTAAATGTGTAATAGTTCTATCAAACCCTTTTGATAAGATATAACCAAATACATATTTAGTTTCGTATGGGATTCTTTTATCTTCCCATATCTCTTGTGGTACTTCTAGTTGTTTAATTCTCATTCATTGAATCTCTCCTTTCTTTTAAATGATTAACACTTTAAAATAATGTGTTAAAAATAATTAACATCATTAATATACATAATAATTACGAAGTTGTCAACACTTTTTGAAACAAATATTCTTAAAATGTTGATTTTATTTAACACTTATGCTATTATAAGTGCAAGAGGTGTTCCATATGCAAGAAAAAAAGATTGGCGAAATAATCGCTGAAGCTAGAGAAAAAGCAGAACTTTCTCAAAGGCAACTTGCAAAAATTGCAAATATAAGTAATGCTCAATTATCTAAAATTGAGTCAGGAGAAATAGAAGTACCTAATCCTAAAACATTAAGAAAAATAAGTAAACATATAAATGTTAATTATAATGAAATGATGTATAAAATAGGTTTAGGAATGGAAGTCAGTCCACTTAATCCATTTATTAAAGATTATTATAATAAAATGAACTTGGATCAATTAAACGAAGCTGAAATCAATATTTTAGGTAGTATTGAAAATTCAAAACAATTAGTTAAATCTTGTGAAGAAAATTTAGAAAAAACTAAAACTGAAAAAGAAAAAGAGTTATTAGAACATACCATTGAAGATACGAATTATCAAATAACTACATCAAATGAAATTGTAAGTTTAATTCAAAGTTTAAAAGTAAAGGAGAGAAATAGAAATGCGAATTAGAAAAATATTAAATGTTTTACTTATATTAGTTAATATATTTATGATTACAGGTTTTGTATTAGCACAAGTTTATGCTACTGAATATTTTAAATCAATGTTTTGGACTTCAATTCCATTCTTTCTTGCAATTATTGCTTTAGATATAAACGAATGGGGCAAAATAGGGTTAGATATTGATAAAGAAAAATCAAGAGTAATAAAAAGGTCTTTTGATGATAGCACAGCTTTATTACTTGTCTTTTATGTATTATTGTTTCTAATAATTTGTTTCTTTCAACAACTTGATAACAGAGTGTTTCAACACAACTATGTAATCATAGGATTCTTTATAATGACAATAGTGTTTGAATTATTTATGTATCTATCAGTTCATAATGCTAAAAGAGATACTGCTAAACTATTAGAAGAACAACATTAAAAAAACAACCTTTTGCTTTTCGTAAGACTAGCATTAGGTTGTTTTTATAAGAAAAAGGCTATCACGTTTTGTTAGCTATGCTGATGAAAGTGGTAGTCTTTTTTTGCTTTTTATGAAGTCGCAAGACAAATAAAAAGGCAACAATATTACATTGTGAAACTTTGTAATATGTTGCTTGCTAGGGTTTCCAAAGGGAAGATTCCCTTGGCACACATCGTTATTGGCTTGTCCAATATCGTAGTGTGTTACTAACTCGTCTAAAGAGTTAGTTTATTGCAGAAATCCTTTAGTTACGAAGTTACTTTTGGATTTCTGCTTTTTTATTAATTATTATGTAAGTTGAAGTTAACAATTTTGATTATTCTTTCTAATTCATCAGGATCATCTAACTCAACTATTTCATCGTTTTCTAATTTACCATAAATAATATTTGCATTGTTATTTATATCTACTAAATACACATAAATATTGCCATTATCATTAAATTTGTCTACAACACTATATTCGTTATTATCTGCTAATGTTAAAATATTACCCTTTTCAAACATAATTTTCCTCCTATCTGTGTTTTGCTTGAGATTCAACAATATCTTGATAATCTTCAGGTTGATTATCCATCATATCATAAAATTCTTGATTTGCTTTATCATAATTTTTTTTATGCTTAATGTATTTTGATAAACTTCCTGCAGTTGCAATCATAGTTCCCCACATAGCAGGTGTAAATGTTCCCAAATATTCCTTAAGTGCATCGAAAGAATTCAATGCCTGAATTTCAGTTTGAATTGCTTGGTTCACATCCACTCCAGAAAAATGAGTAGCAACCATTAAACCAGCAAAACAAACACCAGAAGCAATAGCAAACATACTTTTCTTTTTATGTTCCTCTGACAAAGTATTATTAATACTTTTAATTTTTAACCTTCTTTTTGATTCATTCTGTGCAGCTACTAATCTAGTATAGTCTTTTTCAGTTTCATTATTCATTGATTTTAACCTTCTTTTTGATTCATTCTGTGCAGCTACTAATCTAGTATAGTCTTTT
>CANDRW010000092.1 GCA_947388675.1 uncultured Clostridium sp.
CTTCGTGCTCAATATATTGCAGAAAATTTTTTAGAAAATCCTAAGTTAGTCAATCAAGTTCGAGGTATGTATGCCTATACTGGAACCTATCAAAACAAAGAAATTACAGTAATGGCTTCTGGAATGGGAATGCCAAGTATGGGAATTTATAGTTATGAACTTTATAAATTCTATCAAGTAGAAAATATTATTCGTATTGGCTCTTGTGGTGCTTACCAACCAGAATTAAAATTGTTTGATATTATTTTGTCAGAAAAAGCTTTTAGTGAGGGGAATTTTGCACTTACTTTAAACAATGAAAATTGTCATCTAGTTGGAGCAAGCAAAGAACTAAATACAAAAATTATAGAAACAGCGAAAGAAAATAATATAAATTTAACTTTAGGAAATACCGTTTGTACTGACTGTTTTGATGTTTATATGACAAATGTAGATGAATTTTTAGCTAGAATTCCTTCTGATTTACATCCTGTTAGTGCTGAAATGGAAGCTTTTGCTTTGTTTTATGTTGCAAAAGTATTGCATAAAAAAGCTGCTTGTCTTATGAGTGTAGTTGATTCTAAATATATAAAAGAAATTGCTACTTCTGAAGAAAGACAACGTGGACTAAATCGTATGATTGAATTAGCATTAGATACTAGTATCAAATTTTGACTTTATGTTCCCATTATGTTATAATAATACTATCGATCTTATTACCCGACAATTTTTAAAAAAGAAAAAAGAATCTTTAAAATCTTATAAAATGAAATAAAAATATGGATGCAAAAAAGAATTTTACATCTATATTTTTTTAATTACCATACTAAATAAAACACTTCTGTGCTTTTTCTTTTTTTGCTCTTTATATCTCGTAGAGTAAAAAATTACATTTTATTTTTGGGGCTCTATTTGAATTAAAACATAAATTGAAATACATTAGTCCTGTTTGAAATAATGATAGGATTCTTTTCTCTTTATCTTTCTTCTTATAAATCTTTATTTTTACTTTATTCCTTCCTTTTCTTTCCTCTATTGTATATTCTACTCCTAATAAAGTTAACCATACTAATGCTATACACATGATTCCAAACATAGTTTTAAATGCTTGGATATTTTTTATTTTTGTACTTTCTAATCGAAATCCATTTGTCTTCTGATTTTTAAAAATACATTCTATGGATCCAAATCGATAACTATAATTCTTAATTCCTTCTTCTACTTTTCCATTTGTTAATACATATATAGCTTCTTCATGTCCTTCTTTTTTGCTTACTGATAATTTGCTTAGGTAATTATGTCTTGTTATTCTTACTCGTTCAAAATACTGTTCTTCCTTTTCTTTTGGTGCTATGTCCTTTGTATATCCTGCTATTTCTCCATAATCGTGGATATATAAAGTTACTCTTGATTTTATTCTTATACAATAAATTCCCCCTAAATCCTCTATGTATTTCATTAAAACACATTTATCAAACCACCTATCTGCTAGATAAATGACTTCTATTTTTTCATTTTTTTCTTTTAACAGTTCATAAGTATACTTGATTCCTTCTTCGATTAACTTTGTTTGGCACGCTTCTGATGGATTTTTTCCTTTGAAACATCTGAACCATATTGGTATTCCGTTGCTTATCTATTTTCATCGAAAATACTAATATGGTAAAATCATCTCTACAATACATATGATCAATTGTAATATAGACTTCTTTTTTCCTCATTTTATATTGACTTATCATGTTTCTTATTATTTTATCATAAAGCTCATAGACATCAAATTTTGGATTATTAAAAAATCTTTCCAATCTTCTTATGGATGAGGATGGATATACTTTTAAGAAATCTCCTTTTAACTTTTTTACTAGATCTGCTGTTACCACTGACTCTGCTTCTATCATTCCCAAAGTAATATAAGGAATAATTTTCAACTGTGGTTTCGAAAGGTTTCCAACTTTTTCGAAAAATTTTGCCAAATCACTTGCTACATTTTCTTGTGTATTATATAATTTATTCATAAAAACACCTTCTTTCGTATATGTTGATTTGTTTTTTTTGTGTTACCAACATTCTACTAAAGATGGTGTTTTTTTGCAATTCTATTTTCTTTTTTAAAAACTGTCGGGTAATGAGATAACAGCATTATTGGAAGATGAGACAATATCTTTAGGACAAATAACAGTAGATAGTAAGAGAAATGAAATACCAGTTGTAAGAGAACTAATTGAGCTCATAGAGGTAAAGGAGCAATATTAACATTAGATGCAATGCATTGTCAAAAAGAAACAGCAGAGCTAATAATAAAAAATGCTGGAGCTTATGTATTACAATTGAAAGCGAATCAAGGAAAATTTTATGAAGAAATATATGCAATGTTTGATGATAAATACATGAATATAACAGATAAAGACAGTGAATATGAAATGCATAGTACCTTAGAAAAAAGTCATGGAGGAATTGAAAAAAGAAATTCTTATGTACTAAATGAGGTAGCATTCTTTACAGATTAGAACTTTGATGAAGATAATAGCCGTGCAGTAAACAGTAATTCACAAACTTGTTTAAATATAATAAGAAAATATTGTATATCAATAATAAAGAAGTATATAGAAAATCACACTGTAAAAAGAAAAACAATAATAGGAAATATGAGAAAATGCCTTTTAAATGAGCAATATTTAGAAGATGTATTAAATATTATTGCCATACTCAAATGTAAGAATATGGAAAATTGTAATATTTCTGTAATATGACTAAATTTCCATGGTAAGACAATTAATTAGGTTGAAAATTACTTGTCCTTTATGATATAATCAAACCATAAAGATAGTAATTTTTAAATAAAGTGTGACATATGTTTGACAAATCTACAATTAAAGCAAGAGGTAAAATAGAAAAAACATTGAAGTTACTTGCTTTTTGTGCTATAATAGATATACCATTCATATTGCCATAGCCCTAATGGTAGTATGAAAATAAAAATTGTAGAAGGAG
>CANDRW010000093.1 GCA_947388675.1 uncultured Clostridium sp.
ATGATTATATTATTGGAAAATATGGGAATTTAAGATTAGAGTATTTGAAAAATCATAAGAAAGCTGAATATATAATAATGTTTATGAATAGAACTTTAAGAAAACATATTGTAGAAACTGATAAACAAGCTAAACAAAGATTTGAAATACTTATGAAACAAATGCTAGAAAGAAATCCTATTGATGAAAATTTGAAAAATACTGACCCTTTAAAATGGACTGGTATTATGAATAATTATAAAAATTCGGTTGAAGAAATCATATTGAATACTTTGATATATACCTAATAGGAAAATTTAGCTTGCAATTTTATGTAAAATAATATATAATATATTATATAAGTTTATATACTTTGTTGATACTCATTCAATTATATTAAAAACAGGAGGATTTTATTATGAGTCAAATTAAATTACCTATGGAAAAAATCGAACTGGATCATGTAGATATTGTTACATCACATATTTGCAATAATAACTGCAAGCATTGCATAGACAAGTTTTTAAGAACATCCAGTGAAGTCATTTCACTAGAAACTATTCATCGGTTTCTAAAAGTAGTAAAAAAGCACACTAATAAACAATTAGAGGTTTTATTACTTGGTGGTGAACCTACTGTTCTGTCAACAAAAACATTAATAGATATTGCAGATTTAGTTCATAGTGAGGGATTTCTCATTATGATGAGTACAAATGGAAAACTTAGGGATAAAATCATACAATTAATTCCATATTATGATTCTATTCAAATTACTGTTAATAGTGATTTAGAAATAGATTTTTGGAGAGAATGGTCAGATAAAATAAATATTAAATTGTCTGGAGATGCATCATTAACTATGAAAAAACTCCATCATTTTGTGGAATACACAGAAGGATTTTTCAGAAGATCTATCAGTATGTATTTTACACCAGATTTTGATGAATTATGCTCTGATAAAGAAGTTTGGAATTTACTTGATACTTTAGAGTGGAAAAGAAATGGTTCATATATGTATACTTTTTATAAAGGTGTACGGATAAAAAAATGTATACATGGAGAAACTAATATTGTAGATGAACCTACTGTTCCTAAGGTATATCCTAATGGAAATTACAATAAAACATGGTGTAATGAAAAACTTGATGATTATTTGACTAATGGTACATGGGGTAAATAATTTAAGGTAATTTAAAAGACTCTTTCTGATTAGATAATTTTCTATTGGAAAGAGTCTTTTTATTTTTACAAATTTAAAAAATTATATATAATTACTTGTAAAAACAAGAGTGCTACAAAATTTTACAAAAATTTACAATAATTCACAAAATTAATTGACTTTAAGCTAAAATGGTGGTATAAAATATGTGTATTCTAATTAGGAATACAAGAATATTGATGTCTTCTTTGGAATTTTACAATTCCTCAGATGCCAGGCGAAAACGAGTCGCATATAGGATTGCGAGCTGGTTATTAGAAAGTGTGAAAATTTTAAAAATAATAGTAAACTTGTCCAGTATTTAGAAGTAATTAAGAAAGCCATGAGTGCAAAATTCAATATTCTATTTACATACACACTAAAAAATGAGTACATATTTAAAACTCAAATTTTGTTTGAGCTTATTAAAATTGTATTCATGTAGGTAAATAGAGTATTGGTATATCGCTTATGGTCTTTTTGTTGTATATAAATAATCTTCTGCCCTCTCTATTTATACAGAAACAAAAAGAGCTTAACAATTTATTTTTGGTATGTAAATAAATTGTTAAGATAAGCAAAAGAATATATGAACGGTATTAAATATATTCTTTTGCTTTGGCGAAGCCAAACATAAATTATCTATCGTAAGATTAGATAATTTATGAGCCCTCCGCTAGGAGCCCACGACATCTTTGCAAAACGATAGTTTTGAAAGTGTCATAGTGGGTTACATACTTTCGTTAGAAAGTTATGTAACAGCTCCCTTCGGTCGCTACTTGCTACCTACAGAAAGGAAATATATTGGACAAGAACAAAACAAATTATTCAGTAGCTAGAGTAGAAACTTATACTAAAACAAGTATAACTAAAGCTGAAAGACACAACGAAAGAAAAAATAAGTCATATTCTAATATGAATGTTGATTTATCTCAAACACCAAACAATATACATTACAAAAGATGTGAAACCACCTACAATGAAAAGTTAAAAGAAAAACTTGATAATGGAGAGGTATCATTAAGAGGTTTGCAAAAAAATGCAACTTTATTTGATGAACTTATATTTGATATTAACTCTGACTACTTTGAAAAACATGGTGGTTATGAATTTGCAAAAGAATTTTACGAAAGAGCTTTTCATTTTGCTGAAGAAGAAATGGGAACTAATAATATTATATCAGCAGTAATGCATGCAGATGAACTAAATACATCTCTAACAGAAGAATATGGAAAACCTATATATCATTATCATTTGCATATTGTTGCACTTCCTGTTGTAAGAAAAGAAGTAAAATGGACTAAAAAATGTAAAGATAAATCACTAATTGGAACTACAAAAGAAATAATCAATCAAGTAAGCCATAGTAATAAATGGAAGTCTGAACAAGTATTAGATAATCAGGGAAAGCCAGTATATGATAAAAAGGGCAATGCTGTTTTAATAAAATCATACAGTCTATTACAAGACAGATTTTTCAAATATATGTCTGATAGTGGTTATAAAGACTTTATTCGTGGTGTAAAAGGCAGTAATCAAGAACATTTAAGTGATTTGCAATTTAAGATTAAGAAAGATACAGAAAGATTAGAAAATATTACAAATAAAGTTGAAGAAAAAGAAAATTCCTATAATGAGTATATGAAGTATGACAAACAAATTGAAGAGATTTCTTCTTTCGGAAAACAAAAGAGATTTTCTAAAAAGATTGAACTAGAACAAGAAGATTATGAGAATTTAACTGAATATGCTAAAAAAGGAATTGTTGC
>CANDRW010000094.1 GCA_947388675.1 uncultured Clostridium sp.
CTGTGACGTTTTCTGATGTAACTACTTCTGTTTCTTCTGTCGGAGCTTTTGTTGTTTCTTTACTTTCCTTTTTTGTTGTTCTTGGTGCCGCACTTCTTGATGTAACTTCTATTGGTGTTTCTGATATAAATGTTGTTGAAACAAATCCTCTTTGTCCATTATACTCAACTTCATACCATCCATCACCTTTTTCTATTACATTTAATTTTGCGTTTCTTGTAAGTTCTGCAATTATCTCTGCTGATGTATTTGGTGCTTTTCTAAAGTTAACTGATGTTCCTGAAATATATACTACTTTTTGTGATGAATTATTATTATTTTCAGGTTGTTTATTGTTATTGTCTATTTCTTTGCTTTGTATTTTCTCAGTTCTTACCCATCCTGTTGTTGTTCCAAATTTGATATATGACCAACCATTAATTTCACTTACCACTTCTATTTGCTTTTCTTCTTTAAGTTCATCGATAACTAAAGAATTAATAACTGGTGTTATATATATCTTTTCATTTGTAGCAAGTACTTTTACTGTTTCTTTTTGTACATTATCTGCTACATCATTATTTTCATTGTTTGTTTGATTTTCGTTATTAGTATTTGATTCTGTGTTTTGATTTTCGTTATCCTTACTTGCATCTTCATTATTTGTGTTGGTATTTGTATTGTTGTTTGTTAATACACTGATATATTGTGATGCAACATAACCTGTATAACCTTTTGATTTTACTTTATACCAACCATATTCTTCCCCTATTATTTCTACTTTATCATTTACTGATAAAAGTGCAATAACTGTAGATTCTGTTGAAGCCTCTTTTCTTAGTTTTAAAGTATCTGTGGTAACTACTCCTGTTGATGCAAAACTACATAATGCTGTGCAACAAAGTGTTGCAACTGTCAATAAGGATATTACTATACTTTTTTTCATAAATCATCTCCTACTTCTCATCACATAAATTTAATTATACACTTTTTTTTAGATTTTGTCAAATTTTTGCAATGAATATCAGCAATGAGGAATAAATTTTTTTATTTTTGCCCATTTTATAGATTATCATCATTTTTTATGTTGATTAAGTAGTTATCCACTTTTAACTTCATTTTTTGATGCATTATCCACATTGATATGATATTCCTCTTACACTGCAAGACTTATCCACAGTTTTTTTAGAATTTTATATAACTATTTTATTTTTCTTTCGTTTTTTTATTGATTTTTTTCTTTTGTTTGTATATAATTTAACCATAAAATCTTAACTGTATTTTACCATGTACAGCTAGATTTATTGAGGTTTGAGTAAGTGTTTGTGTGATGGCTGCACTTACTTCTTTTATGCTCATTTTTAACTCTGATACATATTTTAGCCCTTTTTCTAATAGCTGTCTTATTGTATGTGCAAATTGTATAAAAAAGTAATGTGCTTTCATCGCATTGTAATTTCTTGAATAAATATGCTCTATATCAAATGTCCCGTTCTTCTGCATATTAAATCCTTCATTTTCAATTTTCCATCTCTGTCTTCCATAATATATTATATCTTCTTTATTTTTCTCTGTTATCTTAAATGACGTAAGCCACATAAATTCTATCTTTTCTTCTTTCTTTGTTTCATAGTATTTTATTACATTTGCTTCTTTATCTCTCTTTACTTCATAATATTTTAACTTATTCCAATATTTTATTTTGCTTTCTTTTTCTGCTTTCTCTAATCCTTCTATTTCTTCTCCTAATGCTTTTAATCTATCTTTCTTAAATCTTAATATATATTCCCATTTATTATTCCTACATACTTCCATTACTGGTTCACATGCATACAATGCATCTCCTGATATTATTATTGGCAATTTTGGATATTCCTTTTTTATTCTTTCTGCCATTCTGTAAAATGCTCTTATTTCACAATCTTGCTTTTCTACATTTTCTTTTTCATTTTCCACAAACTCTGTATCTATACTAATTACTATATCTCCTACTACTAACTTTGCCTCTAATACATAATGGTAATATATGCTATATTCATCGTCTTGCCCTTTATTATATGTTCTCTTTAAACAATTTGGACAATGTCTTTCTTTAAATGTTGCTAGTCCTGTCCCATCTATCACTATTTGAAAATATTTTCCTTTATATCTATATTTATCAAACATCTTACTTCTTATCAGTCTATTTACCATATATTTTTGTATTCTTCGTAATTCTTCTATATCAAGTTCTTCAAATATATCGTTAATCGTATCATAGTGTGGGATTTCTTCTATTTCTATTCCTAGCAATTTTCCTATATTTTCTATTGCTTCCTCTGTATTAAATTTTTCTGTTGTATTTCTCATACTTGTTATTCCACATAACAATCCCATTAGCCTTGTTACTGTTATTACTGACATTTGATATTCTACATAACTTTGATGTCTTGTATCTGTTAATCTTTCAAACCTTTTTATTAATTCTGGAAAATATTGTTTTATTATTTTTACTACATCTGCAAATATATCTATCTCTTTTTTTAATTTTCTTTTTTCTGCTCTGTTCATTTTTTTACTCCTTTGTGATAAATTTCTTTTTTATTTTATCACAAAGGAGCTCTTTTGGCTGCTTTTCTTTCTCTTTTTATTGCGAAAAATTTTTATTCCTCAAAGCTG